>JAAUUR010000160.1 GCA_012031045.1 Leptolyngbyaceae cyanobacterium SM2_5_2 | reverse complement strand
AACTATCCCCCATGGGCTGGGCAGATTATGAGCAACTGGCGGCAAGTAGGGGCGATCGCAGCACGCCGCGTCTTAAATATGCTGATGGATATCTGAGCCTCAAAATGCCAACCTTTGAGCACGGTCAGCTCGATGCCATTGTGGCTGATTTAATCGTGGCTATCCTCAATCGGCAGCTCCGCGACTATGTACGTACGACGCCGATCACGCTGCAAATTCCTGAACAGGCGGGCATTGAACCGGATCATTGTTTTTGGCTGAGTAACTGGGCGGCTGTGAGCGGCAAACGTCGCATTGATTTGGCTACTGATCCGCCACCTGACATTGCGGTTGAAGTAGATGTGACTAACTTCACGAATATCGCAGATTACGAACGGTTTAAGGTTCCTGAAGTATGGCTAATTCGAGGGGATGTTCTAGCCATCTTTGGCTTAACGCCTGGGGGATACGCTCAAACAGAATCCAGTCAGTTTTTCCCTAATACTGATATCCCGAAGCTCTTTCAGCAGGTCATGGCAGCGGTTGCTGAAGGGGCCAGTCCTCCTGGAGCCATTCGATCGCTAGTTATCTAGCGGGCTTTGCACCCCCCGCCCACTCCGGTTCAGCACATGGGTGTTGAGCGCTTGATTTTGAGTCGAGGCCGCAACCTGCTGGTTGACAGCCAGGTCCGTCAAAATGCCTCAATTTCAGGTCGACCCAGGTCTTTGGGGTGGCGCTTGTTATGAAACAAGATGTATCGTCTGATCCACTAGACGTAGGGTTCCTTTGTACGGTAAGCGTAATGATTTAACCGTATGGCCTCACGTACCTGATCCAGTAGTTTTGTCGGCTTCTTCTGAAGGGGAGAGTTGTACGCCATCAGCACACTGTGTAATAAACGCTACCTTGTAGTCTATACGTACTATAGCTAAATTGTGTGGAAAGTTTCTGGCTATCCACCCAGATCCGGTTAATATGCGGAAAGTTTCTAGCGATCCAGCGGATTGCGGTAGATATACGGAAGCGTTCTGCCTATCTGCCCTCCTAGGGACGATATGTGGAAACCGTCTCTCTAAAAAGATTGTTATGCCGCTCAAGGTATCGGTGGGGACAGTGGTTTGGAAGTTACTTGTGAGGTAGGAACAAAACTACCTACCAAGATCCCGGACATCTGGTAGGCAGTCTCAATCAGGTTTTGATTTGAATTAAACTGTTTCTGCTAGTTGGTTGTTCAGAGCTTCGCGATCAAGCTCGTAATTTTGGAACAGGTCACTCAGAACAGTTTTATCTGTTTCAGATAGCCGAACTAAACCCCACAAGAGATGTTCAGTCCCAATCGACTTCTTACCCTGGAGTCGAACGATTTGCAAAGCAAGCTCTAGAACGAACTTGCCTTGTGGACTGAATTCTAGATTTTCGAGGGATTCAAAAGAATGTTCGTTAGTTTCAATATCTGGCATTACACCGTTGGCTTGAAGTAAACGAGCCGAGGTTGTGGTTGGATCAGCCAACAAGCCAGCCAGCAGATGCTCTGGTTCAACTTGGGATTTCTGCAATCGTGCTGCCTCATTTCGAGCGAAATTGATTGCATTAATTGCTTTCTCATTGAACCGCTCGAACCCAAACTCGAAGCCAAAAAAATTTTTGACTCTCTCAACTAATGTCTGCATAGAGTTCTTAGCCTCATAAACGAAAACGTCTTCGATTGCGACGTTAAACAGGTTGGCAAGTTTGAAAGCCATGTCCAAGCTGGGGTCAAACTTACCAGATTCAAACCCATTAACCGCTTGACGACTCACTCCTAATTCTCTGGCAACGTCAGACTGTGACCATTGATGCAGTTGTCGAAGTTCTTTCAATCGGTTTTTCATAGATTTGCCTGCTCCTTGTCAAGTAACACTTTACATCAGGGTGAAGTAGAGCGTCAAGTACAGCTTGACAAGGATGCCTGTGGTATCGTTTGGAGTAGCTGAAACTCTCACCCCAAGCGCGGCATAACAACCCTGCCGGAGCGGACTGGCAGGAGATCTTGGTTGTGTTGCGAAGGTTACTTGCAGCCGCTCAGCAGGAACGTTAGCCTACCTTTAAAGTACTTATTTTATCCGATCGCTCACTCCGGCATTTGAATCACCTGCTCTAGCTGGCGCTGCTTTGCCCTGGGGTCAATCCCCAGCAGTCGTACATAGTTGCCGGGGTGCTGGGCCAAAAACTGCTCGATCTGAGCCACAACCGCCGATTCTTGACTAGTCGCCAGGGTAGGGCCACTCTGCCAAGAGTTCACCTTAAATCGGCGCGGGTCGGCATACTCCAGGCCCACCCGATGCCCCTGCCGCAGGATCTGCTGCACCTGGGCCACCGCTGCCGCACTCAACCGACCAGCAGCGGGCCGATGACCATTGCCGGGGCCACCATTCACCGCTTGGGCAGGAATTTGCCACTGGGTGAGGCAGGCTACATCATTGGCACAGTGATACCCCGCCCGCAGCGCCTGGTTGATGGCGACCACATGGTGGGAAAAGGCTCTGTCGCTCTCCTGGGCCTCCGGCAACCGATCCGCCGCCTGTTGGGTAGTAATCACCGCTCCCGAAGGCACATATTTTCCGGGCGGGATCTCCACATCTTGAATCAGCACATGCATCATCACAATGCAGCCGTGGCCTACCTTGGCATTAAATACCGTAGAGCGAAAGCCAATAAAACAGTCGTTGCCCACGTAGGCAGGGCCGTGGATTAGCGCCAGGTGGGTAATGCAGGTATTGTCGCCAATCCACACCGAGTACGGCTGGCCATCGTCCCCATCAACCCGGCCCTGCTCCAGCCCGTGGATCACCACACTGTCTTGAATGTTGGTGTTCGCGCCAATGTAAAACGGCGATCCTTCATCAGCACGAATGGAGGTGCCGGGGGCAATCAGCACATTTGGCCCCAGGCGCACATCGCCAATCAGCATCGCCTCGGGGTGAATGTAGTCGGAGCTGTGGATCTGGGGAGACTCCACGTCTCGATCCCAGGGGGTGGGAGGAGCGGCTTGGTAATTGGGCTGCATCGGAGGGTGATCCTAAAGCTGGGTGGGGTTGGGGGCGTCGCCGTAGACCGCCACGGGGTCAAAGGTTTTGGCGGTTTCAGTGAAGCTGATGGTTAAGGGTTGATCGTCCGATGCGCCATGGCCCACGGCGATTTGGCGATAAAAGCACGAGCGATAGCCCACATGGCAACTGGCCCCCGACCCCGCCACCACCACCCGCAGCCAGAGGCAGTCTTGGTCGTCGTCGATCAGCAGTTGTTGCACCCGCTGCACCAGACCGCTGGTGGCTCCCTTGTGCCAGAGCTGTTGACGGCTGCGGCTGTAGTAGTGGGCTTCGCCGGTCTCAATGGTTTTGAGCAGGGCGGCTTCATTCATGTAGGCGTGCATCAGCAGCTCGCCAGTGGCGGCGTCGGTGGTGACGACGGGGATCAGCCCGCTGGCGTCGAACTTGGGGGCCAACACCTGGCCTTCTTCCACCACCTCAACCGAGGTACGAACTGCAAAGGGGAACGCCATAGAACCTAAAATTTGAGAATGATAATCATTATTTCATAAAGCGTGACAAGGAACGGCTGGGATACAGCATCTCTCACAGACCCCAGCCTGTTCGGTTGAGCTGGAAGCGAATTTCGCGAAAAATAGTGGAAATTAACTCTCGGGTTCCTGAAATTCCCTGAAGCCAGAGTACAAGCCCCACCATGATGACGGGAATTAGCCCGTAGTAGGCCAGGCTCCAGTAAATCCAGCGGCGGCTGGCTCGATGGTGGTGGCGCAGCTGCCAAAGTAACCCCAGCGGAACCAGAACGTGGATAACCAGGATGATTGGCAAACCGTAGTAGAGAGCCGCCAACCCGACCCACATTTGGCCCATTGTCATCAGCAGATACACCCCCAGCAGGAGCCAGCTTAACGGCCCAACGGCAGCTAAGAGTTTGAGGCAAATTTGCGACGTGCGGGCGTTTGGTGTCATCTGGTTGGGTGACTCTACCCCGATATCGCTACCGTTGCCACCCCTACGCCCACGCAGACTGTCACAATCGCGCTGGCTACAGACAACCGCTGCATTAGACCCGCAGCTAAAGAAGCTTCTTCTAACCACTGGCGAGCGTAGACGGCGACTAGCCCCAGGGCCGTGAGCACCGACGCTAGACCCAGGCTGAAACCACCGATAAGCACCAACCCATAGGCAATTTGGTGTAGGGCAATCGCACTCAGCAGCAGCACCAGGGCCGATGGGCAGGGCACCAACCCGCCCGAAATGCCAATGGCCAGCAGCGATCCCCAGTCGTCTGGGGCATGGTGATGGGGATGATCGTGGTGATGGTGCTCGTGAGCATGGTGGTGGTGATCGTGATCATGGTGATGGTGGTGAGCACCAGACTGCAGCCGCACCGACAGCAGCCTGAGGCCTACCAGGCAAATCGCTACCCCGCTGAGCGCCCCCAAAATGGGATACACCTGGTCGAGAACGACATACTGCGAAGCCACCAGCGTGGCCACCCCCAGCATAAATACCGTCAGCGTGTGGGTCACCGTAGTAGTAATGCCCAACCACAGCGCGGCCCCTGGGGTGCCGCGACTGCCCACCAGATACGCCCCCACCAGGGTTTTGCCGTGCCCTGGCGACAGGGCATGCACGGCCCCAAAACCAAAGGCGATCGCAATCCCTGCCGCGATCGCCCCTGGGCTGGGCTGAGCGTGCAAAAGCTGAGTCAGTGAACTGGCGGCTTCCAGGTGGGCCAGAGTCGGCGTCAGCATTGGGAATGGGGCCATGGGGATAGTCTCTGGTTCAGAACAGAGTAGCGATAGGTGCTGCGAACTTAACTGTTAGGATGATAATCATTATCAAATTCTTGTCCAGTCCCCCATGTGCCAGTATTGCTCAAGCCACTGTGAACCATGCTCCAAACCTTACTGACCCGGCTGATTCAAGGCTATCGGATGGTTTTGTCGCCGCTGTTGCCGCCCACCTGTCGGTTTACTCCCACCTGCTCGCAGTACGCCCTTGATGCGATAGCCCGCTACGGAGCCTGGAAAGGTAGCTGGCTGGCCATCCGCCGCATTCTGCGATGCCACCCGTTTCATCCGGGAGGCTACGACCCCGTACCAGAGGTGTTTTGGACGGTGGACACGATGCCCCTGAGCCGCGCCATCGAGAAATCTGTTCAGGCAGGGACGCGCGATCGCTAATATCCTGCCGCCCTGGCCAGACCAAAATCTCTGTGTTAATCTTTGTAAAGAAGGCTTGAAAAAGTGAAGCCCTTACACACTTGGAGATTAACGGTTATGGAAAACAGCGAAAGCAAGTTTGGGTTTGTTAACTTTGCCGAAACCTGGAACGGTCGCCTGGCTATGCTGGGTTTTGTGATTGGGGTCGCCACCGAGCTTTTGACCGGCCAGGGCATTTTGTCTCAAATCGGCCTGATGTAAGCTATTGAGCCAGCTTCAGATTGAAAAAGCCGGGGTGCGATGGTCGAAGACCGGCCCAAAGGGCCATCGCACCCCGGGCTTTTTGATTTTATCTACACCATTGACCACACCAGCACCTCCCCTTGCTGCCCCCCAGCCGCCAACTGCTGCCCTCCAGGATGCCAAGCCAGGGCAGAAAATCCCCCCTTAGTCCCCTCTAGAATTTGCGCCGCATTCACTGCGGCCTGCCACAAAATAATCCAGCCATCCTCCGATAAAGAAGCCAGCAGGCCCGTCTTGGGCTGAAACGCCACATCCAGCACGGTGCCGTTGTGCAGATCCAGCAGCCAGCTTTCCCAGTCTTCTCCTGGCACCAGCATTCCCATCACCACCAGGTCGCGGGTAGCCGCCGCTAAAATCGGTGACTTATCGGCATCGGGAATGTCAGCCCAGGCCAACTGACGCACCTTGCCCGGAAACCCCTGTAGCAGCGTTGGCAAATCCGTCGGGTCAACCGGAGGCTGTCGCAGGCGATGCACCTGTGCCCAGGTCAGCACGCCTACACTGTTGTCCTGGTTGGCTGAGGCTAAAAATGCCCCCTCCGGCGACCATTTCAAGCGCCGACTGGCAGCCAGTAACTCCCACTGATAGCGGGGCTTTTGCCACTGGGGCACCGCCCAAATGTAAACCTGCTGCTGGGCCGAAACCGCGAAATAGTCTCCATTGGGAGACCAGCCTAAATCTTGGACATGGGCGGGTAGCATCAAACTGGCGATGATTTCAGCGCGATCGGCATCCCAAATTTGAACAGTCTTTCCTCGGTTAAAGGCCAGCCAATTCTTCTCGGGGTGCCATTGCAGTCGGTCAACCCAGGCAGAGCCGCATTCTAGACTATCCACCAGTTGATGCGACTCGTTGTTCATCTGCCAAAGGGTAACGTCGCCTGCTTGCCCTGCCGCCGCCAGCCATTGGCCATCGCTAGAGAAGCCAAGGGCATCGATCGAGAGGCCACTGCCCGGTTGCAGTGGTATGGCCAGGGCGTTGTGCAGTAGCGACACCTCGCCGCTGCCACTGGCGATCGCCAGGGTGTTGCCGACTGGCGACCAGGCCAGGGCAGTTATGTAGTCCGACAGGGAGTGCTGAGCACTAAGCGCTACTAAGGGTAGGAGAGAAAGGGCCATAGCTGGACAATTAGCGGATTCTAAATCCGGGATAGCTGAGTTGAGCTGTCGTGTCTGCGACGGTGGTGAACTCAAAGTTGACGCTCGTCCAGCGGGGGGCTACATCGGGGGCGGGGCTAAACACCAGGGGAATGCCAAACAACTTCTGTCCCAGAGGATATAGCCGCTTTGGGACAGATAACTCTCGGCCAGGGCCGCCTTCAAATAGCCCTTGATAGCGCAGGGCAATGGTGATTTGGGTGGCCCTTCGGCCCTGGCGATGTAACTGGTCGAGGGCTTCGCCGATCTCAAACCGGAGGCCATCGATGTGAATGTGCTGGCGGTACCACGTCCCTTCCCACTGGTGCCAGCAGCGGCCCGACGGCACATGGATCAACTCACCGGTGGGACTGACCTGAAAGGCACCATGCCTTGGGCACAGGTAGGTATCCGTGAGAAACAGGGCCGGAATTGTGCGATGGCAATGGGGGCACTGAATCTCGGGGCCAAAGGCGGGATAGTCAATCGCGGGGTGCGACATAGGGTGTCTTATAGCTATCGAGGGCAAGGTGTTAGGTATCGGGCAAAATGACGCAATTCTTTTTGGAGTAGCCAATCTGCCCGTTCCGCTCCATCTCCTGCATCAAGCGAGTCACAGTGACGCGAGTAGTACCAATGGCATCGGCCATATCCTGATGGGTCAGCCGCAGTTGAATTAAGCGCCCCTGCTCAACGGGATGACCAAACTTGAGGGCCAGCCAGTTTAATAACTGCTGCAAGCGCTGGGGGATCTGTCCCTGGCGGACGCGAATTAACTCTTGCATTTGCTGTAGGTGCGATCGCATCACCTGCTGAAAATTCCAGCACTGTTCGGGGCTCAGCGGCACGGCCTGTACCTTGGTCAAGCATTCGATTTCGCCCGGCTGAATACATAGCAACGGTTGCCCAGTCAGATCGCCATCACCCCAAAAGCCTAGCGTGATAGGCGTGCCATCCTCTGCAAGGGTAAGCAGCCGCACCGCCCCAGATCGAATTTGCCAGAGCCGATTGGCTCCTAGGGGCAAAATGTCTCGTCGCTTAAACGTCTGCACGGGCGGGTGGTCTAAGGGACTGGCCGTAGCAATTAGGGGCAACATACAATCACCAAAATTATGAGCAGTGATGGGGCTAAATGGGGCTTGCACACCTGCTTTGCGGGAGCAAAGCCTAGCCCTACAGTTGTCACATTAATGATAATGATTCTTAACTAGAATAGCCATGATGACATCTACTTGTGCAGAACTAGGGGCGAGGCCAGGGGGGAATTCTTGCCAAAATACCCTCTTGCAGGGGCTCAGGACGGAATCGGCGCGGTACCAGACCATTGGGGCTAGCCATGTATTGGATCGCCAGTTGCGCGATCGCCGCAGCGCTCTCCAAGGGTGGCAAATCGCCAAACATCAGCGTAGTTTTTGCGGGGCGGCCAGGGCGATCGCGCAAAAGCGATTACAGGCGCTGAGGCAATCTACGGGTTCAAGGGTGAACTCGGGCGGCAGTTGCCCCTGCTGCTGCAATTGCTGCAATTGTTCGAAGAGATGATGCCCCCCTCGATGGCCCAGGTGGTCTCGCTGGGCTACTGAGAACGAGCAGGAGGTGCAAACAAAAAGGGTGTGGTGTGCCACGGGTTAGCTCTCCTGAATCACCTTGACTAAATCGGCTGTGGTGATGTCACCCACGGCTTTATGAATTTTGTACTGCTTTGCAGGGTGGGTGAGGATGATGATCGCCGTTTCTACCGGCGGACACCCTGGCTCTCGGCACTGAAGCTGATTGATTGAAATAGTCGTTTCTGTATCTAACTTGAGCAGGTCAGCAATTTGAGCCTTGAGCTGTTGTAAGGCCACTGGATCGACAGTGGGTTTGGGTTGAGAAAATAAGTCCATGGGAGGGGGGGAAGGAATGGAGGGGTGCAAGGTGTTGGGTGTCAGGTTTCGGGGGAAAGGCATAGGGCTAGGTCGCAAACCGTAGACCTCGAACCGTGAACCTTATACCCTTCCCCAAGCCGCGATCGCCCGTGCCATCAGACCCTGCAATTCTGTCAGGCCGAGCGGTCCCAAATCTCCATCCTGACGGGTTCGCACACTGAGGGTCTGTTCTTCCACCTCGCGCTTACCCACCACCGCCACCACCGGAATTTTCTCCAGTTCGGCGGTGCGAATTTGCTTGCCGAGGCGATCGCCGCTGGCATCGACCTCCACCCGATAGCCCTGCTGTTTTAGGGTTTGGGCCACGCCATTGGCATAGTCGCGCTGGTCATCGCTCACGGGCAGCAGCCGCACCTGCACCGGGGCCAGCCACAGGGGGAAATCCCCAGCGTAGTTCTCGACCAAAATGCCAAAGAACCGTTCTAAGGAGCCAAAAATGGCTCGGTGAATCATGATTGGGCGCTGCCGCGAGCCGTCGGCGGCTACGTAGTGCAGGTCAAATCGCTCGGGCAGATTAAAGTCCACCTGAATGGTGGAGCACTGCCACAGGCGACCAATGGCATCACGAATTTTGATGTCAATTTTAGGGCCATAGAAAGCGCCGCCGCCCTCGTCGGTGACGTAGTCCCAGCCCTTGTTATCCAGTGCTTGAATCAGGGCATCGGTGGCTAAGTCCCACACGGCATCGGCCCCCACCGACTTGGCCGGGCGGGTGGAGAGGTTGACCTCGTACTCGGTAAAGCCAAAATCCGACAAAATCTGCTCCGTCAGGTTCAGCACCGCCAAAACTTCGTCGGTGACCTGATCGGGCAGGCAAAATACATGGGCGTCATCCTGGGTAAAGCCCCGCACCCGCATCAGCCCATGCAGCACCCCAGAGCGCTCGTAGCGGTAGACCGTGCCCAACTCGGCCCAGCGCAGGGGCAACTCTCGGTATGAGTGCAGCTTATTCTGATAGGTCAGTACATGGAAGGGGCAGTTCATCGGCCTGAGCTGATACTGCTGCGCTTCAATCGTCATCGAGTCAAACATGTTGTCTCGGTAGAAATCAAAGTGGCCCGAGGTCTTCCACAGGTCGAGGTTGGCAATGTGGGGGGTATAGAGCAGGTCATAACCTCCGCTCAGATGGGCATTGCGCCAGTAGTCTTCGATCAGCAACCGCATCCGCGCCCTTTGGGATGCCAAAACACCAGCCCGCCCCCAGCCTCTTCTTGAATGCTGAAGAGATCGAGCTCTTGCCCCAGTTTGCGATGGTCGCGGCGCTTAGCTTCTTCTTTTTGTTGTAGATAGGCCTGCAACTGTTCTGGGGTTTCCCAGGCGGTACCGTAGATGCGCTGGAGCTGGGGTTTGGTCTCATCGCCGCGCCAGTAGGCCCCGGCCACGCTTTCTAGGGCAAAGGCATCGGGGTGAATTTCGCCGGTGGTATTCAGGTGGGGCCAGCGCACAGATCCACCAGTAGGTACCAGCAGGGGCAGGTTCCCGGGGGTACGGGAGGGTCAAAGAGTGAGGGCGGCTCAGCGCCGGGGGGTAAGGCCGGGGTCAGGGCAGCCAATGTAGTAGCGGGTAACGGGCTCGCCCAAGGGAATACCATCCAGAATTTCGAGCTTGTAGGGCTCGTTGAGCTGGGCAATCTCGGCCCGTAGCTCGTCGCGATCCACGGTTTCGCGGACTATCGGCAGGTTGGCGCGAATAATCTGCCGCATTTCAGCTTCGATGCGGGTGAGGTCGTCGGGGGTAAAGGCGATGGCCCTTGGGGGCCGGTCTAGCCCCGTTGGGGCGGCTAAGCCAACGACCATCGCGCGGTCAAAGTCGTAGTAAAAGCCGGTATCGGTGGCAGGGCCGATGGTCACCCGCGTTTCGGGAAACAGCCGCTGCACGGCCATGGCCAGCACATGGGCACAGGTGTGGCGCAGCCGCAGCAACCGCTGGGGGTCGCTGGGAGCCGTGCGATCGCTGGGGAG
>JAAUUR010000159.1 GCA_012031045.1 Leptolyngbyaceae cyanobacterium SM2_5_2 | reverse complement strand
TGACCAGGGCTAACCACTTCGACAACCCAGCGAGGCGGCGGCATCTGGCGGGTGATGGTAAGCCGTCGCTGGGTCAATGGCAGATGTTCGGGCCGCAAAACAACCAGGTCAGGGTAGCGATTAGCCGCATCCCTGGGCCGTAGCACCGGCACTTCTACCTCGCATTTACCGGGATGAATCAGTTCTAGGGCGACTCCGGCGGCCATCAATACTAGCAAAATGCGGACAGCGGTTGTACTGTTCAATCAGGATTCTGGCGGCAATTGAACTAATTCTCCCTGCACTAGCTCGTAGTACCCGTCTAAAAACGCCTGATCGCTGTAGGCCAGGTAGTCCTCAAAGGAAGCGAGTTGTGGTTTAGCCTGGGTCATAGCGGTTACCGCACCGAGGGTTTACCTATTCTAAACGCTGGGGTTCGCTGGCGGTTTGGTGCTGTTTCACCCAGATCAGCGCCTCCTGGCGATTGCTAATTAGCCCCTCAGCCTGGGCTAGCTGAATGGCTTCCAGCAGTTCCCCAATTTGGGGGCCGGGTTTGAGGGCCAGAGTTTGGATTAAATCGCGCCCGGAGAGCAGTGCCTGGGGGTGAGCCACCGGATCGGCAGGGTTGAGGTAGCGCTTAATCAGCGGCATCATGATCGATTCAGACACGCCATTGACCAAGCCCAGCAGGGCTACGCCAATGAACCCAGGGCCAGACGTTTTGTACAGCCAATACTGCTGGGGCAGGGATAGATTGTCCTCCCAGCTCTGCTTTTGGAGATAGTGCCAGCCCTTGAGAATGCTCAATACCGCCTGCTGCTCAACCCGGCTGTACTTTAAACGTAACAACGCCGCATCACCCCCATCTGGGCTAGACATCAAGAGTTGGCTGAGTTTAGTGGCCTTGAGCCAGCTGCGGTGTAGCCCTGGAGCTGTAGATTCTTTGACCCAACTGTGGAGCAGGCGGGTGTAGGCGGGCCAGGACTCATGGAGCTGGGCCACCTGGCGATCCATTGCGGCTAACTGATGGAGCTCAAAGGCGTCAACATCGGGTAACCAGGTTTGCAAAACGCCGTCCTGCCAGGCCATTTCCAGCAGCACCGAGCCCTGGGGCAAACTCAGCAGGCAATCTAGCTCCCCCCGTACCCGCTCGGCGGCAATGCCCTGCAACAGCGGTGCCAGCGTGCGGATGGTAGCCTGGGTCTGCGGCTCTAGGCTAAAGCCCAACTGGGCTGCCTGGCGGTAAGCCCGCAGCAGCCGCAGGGGGTCTTCCTGGAGGTTTTCAGGGGCTACCATGCAGAGCGTCCGGCGCTGCAAATCGGCATAGCCATCTAGGGGGTCAACCAGGGTTTCGCTATGGGGGTTGTAGGCAATGGCGTTAATGGTAAAGTCACGGCGCTGCAAATCTACCGTGATGCTAGGGCCAACCTGCTGAGCAAAATCAACGGTGGCGTTGGGAAAAACCGCCCGAGCAATCTGATGATCGGCATCCAACACCACAAACCCGGCTCCGTGGCGCTGGGCAATGGCTTGGGCCGTTTCAATGGCCCGTTCAGGCAGCACAAAGTCTAAATCCAGGTAGTCGGCTTGCCGCTGGAGCAGCGCATCCCTAACGCTACCCCCGACCAGATAAGCCTGCTGTGGCAGCAGCGCGACACTGAAGGGCCAAGTTTTAGGGGAAAGTGCAGATTGTTGGGTAGCCACTGCCAGCGATAGCGATATAAGCGTCGGACTCAATGAAGCCTCATTTCTTTCATTACAACAGTCTTTTGGATTCCTGGTAGCCAGCGGGGCAAAATTGGGTCAACCACGGCCCGTGCCTATGAGGCCAGAGCGCCTAGCAGTGGGGAGAATCCCACACTCCGCCGCCAGCTACCCTAGCCAGGCCAGCTCGGTACGGTAATCGTTTTCATTTTGCAACATCCCCGCCGCTTAGCCGGAAGCATTCAAAAAACTTGAGCTAGAGTATCAGAAAATGGATTCGCTGCGGTGGATGGGCTTATTGATATGTGCATTTGCGTGAACTGTCACTACGTTGATCGCTGTACCACCTACCATGCGGTGGAAGGGCAGCATCAGCAGCCTCACCTGACCGATACCCCCAGTTTTGAGCCGGTGGAACCTACCATCAACGTCAACATTCGCCAGCGCGGCGAGGAGATCGAGATGGAGTGGGATGTGGTCGGCTGTTTGAGCTTTAGCGAAGAAATAGGCAAGTGGGCCAAGCTGCGCCCTGGGGAACTGGTGCCAACCTAGGGCAGCGAAACGCACTTGGCCACGTTCTGCTTTAACTTGGGCTGTCCCCAGCCGTCTAACCCGGCAGGACGGTTGACCTGCCAGACCTGTGGGGCACCGCTGTTGCTAAACCAGCGCTATCGTGGCCAGGGGTTGCTGGGGCAGGGTGGTTTTGGCCGTACCTACCTGGCCGTGGATGAGCAGGCTGACTCGCCGCACCCGTGCGTGGTCAAGCAAACGGAGATCGCCCTGCCGCTCTCCAGCCAAGACAGCGCCGAGGCTCACCGCCGCTTTCAGCTAGAAGCCCAGCAGCTAGCCACCCTGGGGCAGCATCCCCAAATTCCCCAACTGCTGGATGTAATTGAGAATGCCCAGGGCCAGTTTTTGGTGCAAGATTATATCCCTGGCCCCAACCTGGCTCAGCTAGTGCAAGGGCAGCCCGGCGATGAAGCGCTAGTGCGCCGCGTCCTCACTGAGCTACTGCCAGTCCTGCAATTTATCCACAGTCACCAGGTGATCCATCGCGACATCAAGCCCGCCAACATGATTGCCCCGCCTGCACCGCAACTCCTGGTTCTGGTGGATTTTGGCGCTTCCAAGTACGTCTACGACCAAGCCCTGCTTGAAAAAACCGGCACCGTCATCGGTAGTGCGGGCTATGTGGCCCCAGAACAGGCCCTGGGCAAGGCCGTATTTGCCAGCGATATTTTTAGCCTGGGGTTGACCTGCCTACACCTGCTGACGGACCTGCATCCCTTCGATCTCTACTCGGTCAGCGAAGATGCCTGGGCCTGGCGTCCCTTTCTGGCCAACCCCGTGAGCCCAGAGCTGGCTAGGGTGCTGGAACGGATGGTCAACCGCCATCTCAGAGAACGCTACAGCACGGCCCAGGAAGTCCTGGCTGACCTCCGCTGGGGGGGACTGTTACCCAGCCCTCAGGACGGGGTGAAGCGAACCCAGGCTCCAGCCGCGCCTGTCCAGAATCCCTTTAGCCCGCCCATGGAAGTGTGGGAGCCGCGCTTCGTCCTCAATTTGCCGGGGATGGTGGCTAACGCCCTGGCCATTAGCGCCAATGGCCGCACCCTGGCCGCCGCCTGCTCCGATGGCTCAGTCCGCCTGTGGAACTGCACCAACGGAGCCGCTCTGCACACCTTGGGTCGGGGCTTATTTGGCCTGGGGCATCGGGGGGCGGTGAATGGAGTGGTGTTTACCCCTGACGGCCAAACTCTGATTAGCGGTAGCGAAGATGGCCAGGTGATCCAGTGGAATTTAGCCCGGCCCGGCCAGCGTCAGCCGGTGCCGGTGGTCAGTTGGTCGGTATCGGCTCTACTACTGCTGCCCGATCTCGACACCCTGGTGGTGGGTACTGGCGATGGGCAAATTCTCCTGGTTTCCCTAAGCCAGCACTACCCCACTAAAACTCTGATTCACCATCAGGATCAGGTGACAGCGCTGGCCACGGATGCTAAGGGAGCGTTGCTTGTGAGTGGCAGCCGCGATCACACCCTGCGGCTCTGGGCCTTACCCTCCGGGCGGCTCGTGCAAACCATAACGGCGCCCACAACTGCAATTACAGCGCTGGCCTGCCATCCCCTGGATAACCGTATTGTTAGCGGCGATCAGGCTGGGCAAGTCCGCCTATGGAGCCCAACGGAGGTGGGTGAGGGTGAGATCGTCCAACAGGGCGCCAGCTCTGTTACGACTCTGGCCATCAGCCCCAATGGGCAGTGGTTGGCTATTGGCACCGAGGATGGACAACTGGCCCTGGTGCAATTGCAGTGGCAGGGAGACGTGACCTATCTCCGCCATGCCTGGTCAGTGCGGGCTGTGGCCTTCACCCCGGACAGCCGCATGATCGTTAGCAGCGGTGCCGATGAAACGATTCGGTTCTGGTGCCTGGAAACAGCTACCCACCAGGGGTAGCCAACCTACACCCGCTCCATCGTCAGGCTCAAATCAGGTCGTAGGTCTTGGGCCCCGCGCAGGTAGGCGTGCTGAATTTGGGCATGCAAAACCGGCAGTTGAACGTGCATCAGCACTCGAATGCAGCAGGGCAGGCTACCCTCCACATGCATATGTTGCACATCCAACAGCGCCACCCCATCCCAACCGGGGCGCTGGCGGGCCACAGCGGCAGGGAATACCGCGTCTAAATCGCGGGTAACGGAGAAAGTAGCGCTGATAATGCAGGTGGGATCAAGCTGGTTGCGGCTTTCTAGAGTATCTAGTAGCTCGGTGACGGCCTCTGCCATGGCCGCCTCGGTGTTTTCGGTTACCGTTACTGCCCCTCGAATTGCCCACACTCGCCAGTCCACGCTGAGTCCTCCCAATGTCCGCTATGGCTTAACACCTGTCAGCCAACCCTGCCAGGGAGGGTTATGAGCAGGCGCAATCGCTGATCATAGCTCAGGTTTACCGCTCCATCCTACCAGGCTGGTTACGGCTAGGGGCGATACAGCCACAGGGGTAGACCACTGGTGGAGCGCTCAAACTCCAGCCAGTCTAGCGTGGCGTTGAGGGCTGGTAAGGACAACCCAGCTGCCGTTAGACCATGGCTCAAAGGAGAAGGAGCGCCGAGTTGATCGCTGCTGCCAGGCAGCAACCGGCGCAGACCCGACTTTTTTTCGCCAATGGTGAGGCATTCGGTTTTGTCAGGGTCAAGACCGGCCAGCTCAGCGGCCCAGCGGCGGGCGTCTTCTTCGCTGCCCAAACGGTCTACTACGCCCAGTTCAACGGCTTGCTCTCCAGTGAAAATGCGGCCATCGGCAAAGCTGCGCACGGTTTCTTCACTGAGGCGGCGGGCTACGGCCACGGTTTTGACAAACTGGCCGTAGCTCACGTCAATGAGTTCTTGCAGAATGGTTTTTTCAGAGTCGGTGAGTTCCCGGTCAAAGGCCAGAATGTCTTTGTAAGGCCCAGATTTAATCACCTTAAAAGACACGCCGATGCGATCCAACAGGCGCTCCAGGTTGTTGCCGCGTAGAATCACGCCAATGCTGCCAGTAATGGTGCCGGGGTTAGCCATAATGTGCTCGGCCCCCATGCCAATGTAAACGCCCCCCGAAGCTGAAATATTGCCAAAACTGGCGATAACCTTCAGTTTTTCCCTGATCCGCCGGAGCGCCGTGTAAATTTCCTGGGAATCACCGACCGTGCCACCGGGGCTATCGATGCGCAGGAGCAAGGCCGGAAAGCGCCTTTCTTCAATGGTCTTGAGGGCTTCTAACACCCGCTTACGGGTAGCGGCCCCAATTACACCGGTGACTTCCAGACGAGCAATGGACTTACGTGAACGAGGCGGGAGGGCCAAATCATAGGTTTGTAGGCATTAGCAAACAACAACCTTACCGCCTTGACAGCAGCAACGGCTTGAGAGTCATTGTAGCCAACATAACAATAGCCTGGCCCATCCTCTGGAAGGCTAGGAAAAAGCCTGCGGCTAGCACCCTCGAACTGCGTTAACATTTCTTAAGCTCCTTTTGTATACAGCCTGATTGATTGGCTCTTGCCTCCTATGGACTCCTCTGCATCGCCTCCGCCTTCCCTGAGACAGCCGCTTTTGCTGATTGCGCCCTTCTTTTTATGGGGTACAGCCATGGTGGCCATGAAGGGGGCGATGCCCCATACCACACCCTTTTTTATGGCTGGCATAAGACTGGTACCAGCGGGCCTGGTAGTGCTGCTGGCGAGCCTTTGGCTGGGCCGTCCCCAGGCCATTAGCTGGCGCGGTTGGCTGTGGATTGGGCTCTTTGCCCTGGTGGATGGCACCCTGTTCCAGGGCTTTCTGGCTGCTGGCCTCCAGCGCACCGGAGCTGGCCTGGGGTCAGTGATGATCGACTCGCAGCCTTTGGCAGTAGCCATCATGGCCAGAGGTCTGTTTGGCGAACACATCGGTGTCCTGGGCTGGATTGGTCTGCTGTGGGCATTTTGGGCATCAGCCTGCTGGGCTTGCCCGATGAGTGGATTATGGCCCTAGCCCAGGGCAACACCGATTGGCTAACTGGTGGCACCGCCCTAAATACCTTGCTTCAGGGGGGGGAATGGCTGATGCTGCTGGCGGCCCTGTCAATGGCGACCGGCACCATTCTGATTCGCTACGTGTGTCGCCATGTTGACCCGGTGGTAGCCACTGGCTGGCACATGATTCTGGGTGGGCTGCCTCTGTTTGGCCTTTCGGCATTATGGGAATTGCAACCCTGGCAGGGGTTAACAGCCATGGACTGGGGGGCCATGGCCTACTCCACACTCTTCGGCAGTGCGCTGGCCTACGGCATCTTTTTCTTCCTGGCCGCTCAGGGCAATCTGACCAGCCTGAGCGCGCTAACCTTTCTAACCCCAGTGTTTGCCATACTTTTTGGCAATCTGTTTCTGGGCGAAACCCTAACCTCTCTGCAATGGCTGGGCGTTAGTTTTACCTTGGTCAGCATCTACCTGATTAGCCGGCGAGAGCCCTTGACCCAGCGATTGCGCCGGTGGCTGTTGGCCCTGGAAACCAGCCAATCGCCGACGGGCACTCCAGCCAAACCTGACTAGCCGCCGCTGCCCTCCCCAGTTCCTGCGCCCATTGGCCATGCTGCAGCCCTCGTGACAAAATCGCTGGATAGGTTCTGACCTGAGAGCAGGCAGCAGAGAGCCGCTAAATTTTGTTTCCGGCTACTCACCGGTCAAGCTGTAAGTTACTTTAGGGGCATTGTGAGCAGGAGTAGGTCGAGCAGGCGGTGAACATGGGTAGGGTGAGACGAACCAACATCAGCCTAGCGGTAGGACTTTTGACCCTGGGATCAGTGCTGACCGGGGAAGGAGTTGCGGCTTCAGAGCGCTCGTCTGTCCCTATTTCCAGGCTGGCACTTGGGGATGTAGATGCGGGTTCTGCCCCAGAAGTGCTGGCCACCCCCAGCAGGGATGGCATGGTTCGCCCACATGCAGCGATGGTGCTGGCCAGTACCTCAGCACCGGCCTCGGAGGAGACCGCCCCGCCTGACGGCACCTCCCATCTGCGTCGCTGGGGAGTAGTTGGGCTGCTGGGCCTAAGCAGCCTGGTAGGAGCCGGGCTATGGTGGCGCCGCCGTCAAGCATCGTCCCGCCCAACCACTCCAAGATCAACCGCTACTCTGGCCGAGGAGCAAAACCCTCAGGCCGCCGACTTCTATAGCTCAGCCACCCGCCCAAACCACCCCTCTGACCCGCCGCCTGGCCCCGGTGCAGGACTCGTCTCCCAGATGGATGAAACCAGCCGCCTCTCTCCGCTTAACATTGCCGAGACCCTGATAGAAGAGCTGGCCAGTGCCGATGCCAGTGTGCGCCACCGGGCCATCTGGGAACTGGGGCAGCGGGGCAATTCCTCGGCTATTCAGCCCCTGGTAAACGGCTTGCTAGAGGCCGACTCTCAAGAAAAAAGCCTGATTTTAGCCGCCCTGGCAGAAATTAGCAGCCGCAGTCTCAAACCCATGCACCGGGCACTGGCCCTGGGGCTGCAAGACCCCAGCCCAGAGGTACGAAAAAATGCCATTCGCGACCTGTCTAGGGTGTACGATACGGCGGTGCAGCTTAGCCAGATGCTCGTCCACGCCACCCAAGACCCAGATTTAGAAGTACAAGAAACCGCCCGCTGGGCTTTGGGCCAGCTTAACCGCATTCGCGCTACTCCCTACCCAGAGGCGCTGCCCCTGAGTCTGCCTATGTGGGCGATCGCCTACCCCCCTGCCCCCTAGCCGTTGCTATGCCTCTACCTCCCCGTCGGTTTATGCTGGCCTCTACCCCCGTCGGGCCGTTAGGGTCTGGCCTGGGGGGTGGGGTTGAATTAACCCTGCTGAATTTAGCCCAGGAACTCTTGCAGCGAGGCCACGAGGTGACGGTGCTGGCCCCCCAGGGCTCGGTGTTGGGGCCAATTCCCATTGTGGAAATGGCGGGCCAACTCCAGCTCACTGCCCACACCCAGGGGCGCAATACGCCAGTGATGCTGCCGCCGGATAGCGTGTTGGCTAACCTCTGGCACTACGCCTACCAGCACCAGCACGAGGTAGATCTGCTGGTCAACTTAGCCTACGATTGGCTGCCGTTTTACCTGACGCCCTTTTTTCAAACCCCGCTGGCGCACTTTGTTACGATGGGCTCCCTCACCGACAGCATGGATCAGGCGGTGCGGCAGGTTGCCCACCAGTTTCCGGGCCGTTTAGGAGCCTACACCCGCACCCAGGCGGAAACCTTTGGCGTGGCCGATGCCTTTGAAATTCTCAGTAGCGCTATAGATTTGGATTTGTATGACTTCTGTGCCAGCCCTGGCCCGGCCCTGGCCTGGTTAGGCCGTATTTCGCCTGAAAAGGGCCTGGAAGATGCTCTAGCCGCCGCCGAAATAGCCCAAGTTCCCCTCCGCATTCTCGGCAAACTGGAAGATGCCGACTACTGGCAGCGAATTTGCCAGCAATTTCCCCAGGCCCAAGCATCTTATCTCGGCTTTTTGCCTACCCAGGCACTCCAGAAAATTCTCCGCCAGTGCCGTGCCCTGGTGATGACGCCCCGCTGGGTCGAAGCCTTTGGCAATGTCGCCATCGAAGCCCTGGCCTGCGGTGTGCCAGTGATTGCCTACCAACGGGGCGGCCCTGCCGAAATTGTGCAACCCGGCAAAACCGGCTGGTTGGTACCACCCGATGATGTGCCAGCCCTGGCCCAG
Organism: Leptolyngbyaceae cyanobacterium SM2_5_2; assembly: GCA_012031045.1. Taxonomy (GTDB): domain Bacteria; phylum Cyanobacteriota; class Cyanobacteriia; order Phormidesmidales; family Phormidesmidaceae; genus Nodosilinea. The sequence continues at coordinate 1,620 of JAAUUR010000159.1, read as the reverse complement.
GCGATTCAATCCGTAGACACCCTAGATCGCCAGGCTTGCCGCCGCCAAGCGGAGGAGATGTATTCGTTAGCTGCGCTGGGAGATCGGTTTGAGGCGTGGTTTGAGGGGATTTTAACCCCCCATAAATCTCCTGGTTAAACCAATTTAGCAGGCGGCCTTGTTAGCTTATTCCTCGTCCTCAGGGCACTGATAGAGTCGATTTTTAATCAGAAGAGCATTGTTCACCTGGAATTGGACTAAATTGACTACTGCTAGATTTATCAAAATTCGGAGTCATTAATATCCGTTTTTCAATTGCCGCTTTAAAGACTGCATGGCTCTTCTCCAGCTTAGGTACGAACTACATCAATACCATCTTCAACCACTCGATAGAACACCACGTAGTTGCCCACAGGAAAGCAAGGACGATCGCCATTACTGCGGTTGCTTCTGCTGACGACGCTGCCGCGCTTTCTCTTTAATAGCTGGCATATTGAGGGGCGTTGGTTCGCCGCTGTCCAGCCCTGCCTGAATATCCTGGCGTAATTCCTGCAAGCGCATCTGTTGAAGCTGTTCCCGCTCCCTCAGCAAGCGCAAGCCCTCACGGATCACCTCGCTGGCAGAGTAATAGAGCCCACTTGCAACCTTCTCTTGAACGTACTGCTCTAGCTCTGGTGTCAAAGACACGTTCATGCCTGAGTCCTCACGATCACTTGGCTTCTCTATGTTCGCCTTAATAACAGAGAATAACAACGATTGTCATTGTCCTAAAAAGCCAAACTAAAGAACATTTACAGGCCTTCGTCTTCCTCCGTTCACCGGCTTTGAGGCCGATGTTTTAATCAATCTGATCCCCTACAGCCATACGCGGTAGGGGGTTAAATTCACCGCAGGCGACCGGAGCGCCAGATGCTGTAGACCAACCACAGGCCCAAAAAACTGGCGGCCAGAAATAGGGCAATGGTGAGCAGTTGCCCCTCGCGGGATTGTCGTCCGGTGGCGACAATGGCCGCCCCAATAATCAACGCCGCGACTACGGTGCTAAAGGAGCGGCGGTTAGCGGCATCATCAATGCTGCGTCGGAGGTCGTCCAGGCCCTGAATGCTGAGGTTCCACTTAAGTTGTTCAGAACTGAGGCGGTCTAGCAAAAAGCTAAACTGGCGGGGCGAACTGAGCGACAGATTGCGAAGCTCCAACCCGGTACGCAGTAGGGATTGCAGCGGGTCGTCGCCAATTAGCTGCTGGCGAAAGAGGTCAACCATTAAGGGGCGCACTTCATCGATTAGGTTAACCCCTGGGTTGAACTGGCGAGCGGCTCCCTCCAGATTAGCCAGGGATTTCGTAAACAACCCCACATTGGCGGGCCAACGCAGGTTGTTATTAATGCCCGCCTCCAGAATTTCGCCAAAGACAACGGCGGTGTTGAGCTGGTCGAGGCTGAGGCCGTAGTAGCGCCCCAGCAGGCGAGTGTAGTCGCTCTGGAGACGGGCCAAATTCACCGGTTGCAGCGGCTCGGCCAGTTGCAGGGTGAGCTGAGCGCAGCGCTGAGCATCGCAGTTGACAATGACCGAAATGGTGCTGGCCATTGTCGTGCGGGTGCGCGGGTCGAGGTGGCCCATCATGCCGCAGTCGAGTAGGGCT
>JAAUUR010000158.1 GCA_012031045.1 Leptolyngbyaceae cyanobacterium SM2_5_2 | reverse complement strand
GATGTGATCGTCCTAGACCGAGCTGCCCTCCCCCAAGAGCCGCTGTGGGCCAACCAACCCGTTGTCACCCTCGGCAGCACCATCAAATTTGTGGCGGAGGTCGTTAGTAGCAACTGGCAAGAGGATCCGCTAAATCCCCAGATTGCCATGATGTTGGCCTTTGCCTTGTCTCGCTTGGGCGCGCCTGAAAAACATCTGGTGATTAGTCATCAGATTGCTGTCTTTGGGGTTTTCTTCGGTGTGGACATCAGCGTAGGCCAACTGGGGAACTTGCGATTATAAAGTCGGGTATCTGCTCAATTTGGGTTGGAGCATACTCCTAAAGCCTGCATTAAATTTATTCAACTTGTAGCACGGGTTACTTATTCTAGGGTGATCAGCCATTAGCCTCGTTGCCTATAGATAGAAACGCCCCGTGAATCAGCAACTCGACACCCAACTTACCCTTAGCATTAATGGCGAGCCGGTCTCTATTCGGGAATTTTCTCCGGCGATGACGCTGCTGGAATATTTACGCTTGAGTGGACGCGCCGGTACCAAAGAAGGCTGTGGCGATGGCGACTGCGGAGCCTGCACCGTTGCCCTAATTGGCGTAGGGGCCGATGGCCAACCTCAGTATCAGGCCGTCAATAGCTGTTTGATTCCCCTAGGCGCAGTGGCCGGACGGCAGGTGTTTACCGCCGATGGCATCACCGTCGGCGCTATTCCTAAAAATCCCCTAGTCAAGGAACCCGTTACCGCTGACCAACTCCACCCCGTGCAGGCGGCCATGGTAGAAACGGGAGGTTCCCAGTGCGGCTACTGCACCCCTGGCTTCATCATGAGCCTGTTCGCCGCCTACTATGATGGCCAGCCAGATGATCTGGCCGTGGAAGGCAACCTCTGCCGTTGCACCGGCTATTTGCCCATTCGCCGCGCCGCGCAGATGGTGGGGGAACTCACCGCTCCGGATCGCTTCTCGGAGCAGTTGGTGTCGGCCCCTACAGAGCTTTTGCCCCTGGCCTACACCGGCCACGGGGAACAGTTCTACCGCCCTACCCACCTGGCCGATGTGCTGGCTCTCTTGCAGCAGTTTCCCACCGCCACCCTCGTCGCCGGAGCCACGGATCTGGGCCTGGAGATGAGCTGGCACCGGCAGCACTACCCGGTGCTGATTTCCCTGGAGGCTGTCGAAGAACTCAATCACATTCAGCAAACTGAGGATTTCGTTGAAATTGGAGCCGCCGTTCCCCTCAGCCACATTGAAGCTAACCTGCACGGCCTCTTCCCCAGCCTGGACGAGATGATCCACTGGTTCGCGGCCCGCCAGGTACGCAACCGAGCCACCCTGGGCGGCAATATTGGCACCGCCTCCCCCATTGGCGACCTGCCCCCTGTGCTGCTGTCCCTAGAGGCCATCCTGAAGCTAGCTGGCCCAGCCGGAGAACGCACCCTGCCCCTGGCCAACTTCTTTACCGGCTATCGCCAGACCGAGTTGCAGACCGGCGAAGTGATTGTATCGGTACAAATCCCCAAAGCCTTTACCCCAGGCACTGCCCGCCGGTTGGCTCAGTCCTACAAGATTGGCAAGCGCGGCACGGATGATATCAGCATTGTTGCCGCCGCCTTTGTGGTGGATGTGGGTGCCGAAAATCAGATTCTCCACGCGCGGCTGGGCTATGGCGGGGTGGCCGCGACTCCGGCCAGGGCCACAGCCGCGGAGAAATTTCTGGTGGGTAAGCCGTGGAATAGCGACACCATCCAAGCGGTAAAGCCAATTCTTCAGGAGGTATTTACGCCGCTGACCGACCTGCGGGGCAGTGCCGCGTACCGCCAGCGACTGGTGGTGAATTTGTTCGAGAAATTCTGGGTGGAGTTTCCCTGAGGCGTGAGACCTTGAAGCGGTGCATCGCTGCGCGGATGCACCCTACAGTTTTGGATGATGCGCTAGCAGAACTCAACCTAAGATGGCGCTATTGAAGTCAGGAAAACTACTGAAAAATGGTTGAGCAAACGTCAGAATAGCTCAAATCCCTAATCCAAAATCCCCAAGCCAAAATCCTAGCGAGGTGCCCCATGAGCCCAGTCGGTCAACGGAAAAGTCACGAAAGCGCCGTCGCCCACGTCAGCGGCACCGCTATCTACACCGACGACCAGCGGGAACCGGCGGGGATGCTATCGCTGTGGCCAGTGATTGCTCCCCACGCCAGGGCTAGAATCACTCACCTGGATACAGACCCAGCCCTAACCGTTGAGGGCTGCGTTACCGTCCTCACCGCTGCCGACATACCGGGGGAGAATAATACGGGGGTGATTCGCCATGACGAGGTGCTGCTGCCCACCGATGAGGTCAGCTACCACGGTCAGGTGGTGGCCTGGGCCGTAGGCGAAACGGAAGCCGCCGCCAGAGAAGCCGCCGCCAAAATTCTAGTGGAGTACGAACCCCTACCGGCTATTAAAACGATTAAGGCCGCGATCGCCGCGGAGAGCTTCCACAACGACCTCCAGGTGATTCGTCGCGGTGAGCCCGAAACCACCCTGCCCCAGGCCGAACACAGGTTTGCTGGCGAAGTCGAAATCGGTGGCCAGGATCACTTCTACCTGGAAACCCAGACCAGCTGGGTCATCCCCGATGGTGAAGGCAACCTCCAGATCTACGCCTCTACCCAGCACCCAACGGAAACCCAGGCCATTGTCGCCCATGTGCTGGGGCTACCCAGCAACCGAGTGGTTTGCACCTGTCTGCGCATGGGGGGAGCCTTTGGCGGTAAAGAATCCCAGGCTAACCCCTTTGCCGCCGCCGCCGCCCTGGCCAGCTACAAAACCGGTAGACCCGCCCGGGTGCGCCTGCGCCGCCACCACGACATGCTGATCACCGGCAAGCGCCACGGTTTCCTGGGCCAGTACGAGGTCAGCTTTACCAGCGCAGGCCAAATCACCGCGATGAAAGCCACCCTGGTGGCCGACGGCGGCTGGAGTTTAGACCTCTCCCCGCCGGTGCTGATGCGGGCTATGCTCCATGGTGGATAATGCTTACTATATTCCTAACCTGGTCGTCGAAGGCCGCATTGCCAAAACCAACCGGGTGTCGAACACGGCCTATCGGGGCTTTGGTGGTCCCCAGGGGATGATTGTGATTGAGGAGGTAGTGGACCGCATCGCCCGCACCCTCAACCTGCCGCCTGACCTCGTGCGAGAGCGCAACTTCTACCACGGTGAGGGCGAAACCAGCACCACCCACTACGGCCAGGAAATTGTCGATAACCGCATCGCCCGCGTCTGGCAAGCGGCGAAGGAGTCTTCGGATTATGGGGTGCGGCAGGCGGCAATCGCGGCCTACAACGAAACCAGCCCTTATAAAAAGCGGGGTCTGGCCATTACTCCGGTCAAGTTCGGCATTTCCTTCAATAAAGTGCAGTACAACCAGGCCGGGGCGCTGGTGCTGATTTACACCGACGGCAGCATTCAGCTCAACCACGGTGGCACCGAAATGGGCCAGGGCCTGCACACCAAGATGCTCCAGGTGGCGGCTAAAGCCCTGGGCGTCAGGGTAGAACGCCTTCGACTCATGCCCACCAGCACCGACAAAGTGCCCAACACCTCCGCCACAGCGGCCTCCAGTGGCTCTGACCTGAACGGGCAAGCGGTGAAGGATGCCTGTAAGACCCTGCGCGATCGCCTGGCCGCCGTCGCCGTCCACATGCTTAACCTGGATGCCCCCGAAGACATGGTCTTTGAGGATGACTGGATCTACTGCCGCACCTACCCCAGTGCCCGGATTTCCTTCGATGAGGTGGTGCAGCAGACCTACAGCGAACGCATCAGTCTCTCGGCCACCGGCTTCTACCGCACCCCCAATATTTTTTGGGATGCCAAGCTGGCCAAGGGCCGCCCCTTTTACTACTTTGCCTACGGCACGGCGGTGTCTGAAGTCGAAGTCGATGGCTTTACCGGCACCTTCAAACTGCGCCAGGTGGATATCGTCCACGATGTCGGTGAATCCCTCAATCCCCTGGTGGACAAGGGCCAGATTGAGGGTGGCTTTGTCCAGGGCATGGGCTGGCTGACCATGGAAGAACTGGTCTGGGATGGCGAAGGCCGCCTCCGCACCTTTGCCCCCAGCACCTACAAAATCCCCACCATTAGCGAAGTGCCGGAGCGGTTTACCGTTCACCTGCTAGAGCGGGCCGCCCAGGATGGCGTGATCTACGGCAGCAAAGCCGTGGGTGAGCCGCCGTTTATGCTCGCCATGTCGGTGCGGGAGGCCATTCGCGCTGCTGTCGCCGCCTTTGGCCAGGCCGACTACGTGCCCCTGGGGCTGCCAGCCACGCCAGAGGCTACCCTGTGGGCTATTGAAAATGTCTGCGCCGCCGTGAGCCAGGTTCAACCCGTAAACGCATGACCCGTGGGTGTACTTTGGCAAAACCGCCTGAGGCTATACACTAAGAGCAAGTTAACTCTACCTTGCCCCCCAGCGCCTGAATATTGCCTATGCCTCTGGATATTCGCCTGCTTAACCTAGGGTCGGACTCGGCAGAACGCGATATCACGGTTGGTCTGGCCGAGTACTTTTATCAAAATTCCACCTATCAAAAGTTTTTTAATAGTGATAAAACGATCCTCGTTGGCAGTCGGGGAGCGGGCAAAAGCGCCATCTTTAAATATATGGCCGCCGCCGAGGCCCGCAAGGGGAATTTGATCATTGAGCTTTCCCCAGAAGAATATTCCTACGAAATGCTATCCCAACATCTCCGCAGCGAACGAGAGGGATCCTGGGGGAAACAAAGTTCCTATTCAGTGGCCTGGCAATATTTGCTCTACAGCCTGGTATTCAAGAAAATTGCTGAAGAGAAGCGAGGTTTATTATTAGGTGCCCAAAAGGATGTTTACAACTATGTTGTTAACAACCTCAACAGCCAGGATTTAAACACCATTGGAATTTTATTTGAATATCTAAAGCGGCTAGAGCAAATTAAAGTTGGCAGTCATGAAAGTTTTCAGAAAACTCGCGAATTGCAGGCTCTCTACAGCCTGGATGAGATTAAAGATTTACAGCCTAGTTTAGAGGTAATTCTCAAAAAAACCCGCATTAAGATTTTCATTGATGAGTTAGATAAGGGTTGGGATAACTCTGAGGATGCCAAGTATTTCTTAGCGGGTTTATTTCAGGCTTCTCAGAAGTTAAACCGGATTAGCCCTAACCTCAGAGTTTACATCTCAATCCGGCAGGAACTGTTTGACAACATTCCTCAAATTTATGAAGATGCCCAAAAAATTCGGGAGGATGTGGAGGTGATTCGCTGGGGCAAAGCCGAGCTTTTAGAGTTGATTGGCTTACGTATTGCCCATTGCTTTCCAGAACTGATGTCTCAGAATGGGTTACGGCGCTGGAATTCAATCTTTACCTCCGCAATTTCATCTCAGAGCATGAATTCAGTCGATTACATCATCGATCGCACCCAACACCGCCCCCGCGAACTGCTGCAATTCTGCAAACTCTGCCTGGAATACTACTGTGAGGGCAAACGAGTTGAAGAGGATTCAATCTTTGCGGCAGAAGAAGTTTACTCCGAGCAAAAAACTAAGGATTTAGCTTCCGAGTATCGATTCAAGTATCCCTTCTTGCTAGACTTGTTCGAGGTCTTTCGAGGCCGCAAAGACACCTTTGATAAGGAAGATCTTGAATACCTCTTGCTAGCCATTGTTTGTGGTGAGTTAGACACAGACCGGGCCGCCGAGTGGGTGCAGGAAATGGACTACCTGGAATTAAAAAAGCTGCTCTGGCACATTGGCTTTCTCAAGGCTAAAGTACCTCAGCATATGCGTAATGCGGCCACCTCGCATGGGGCTTTTCTGGGCCACTATGAACTGCCGACGATTAACTTAGAGAATGTCGAATGTTTTTGCGTTCATCCAGCCTTTCATGGGTTCTTGAGTTTGAAGGATAGTAAACAATGTTAGTCTGGGGTTACGTAGGAAGCAAACTATGAATTTATTTCGATATGTTCTATTGGTGGCTCTCTTCTTGCGCCAGGCACTTTGTGAGTTTCCGCAAACTTTCTCTATGAATTGGAGGTCTACCAGGCCCATTCGTCAATTGGAAAAATGGCTTCAGCGCGTACCCACCTGGCTGGCTGTGTTGATATCGGTGCTGGTTCTAGCTACCGTGGCGGTTTGGGTACATGAGGATGTCAACATCCATTCCCCTGCGGATCTCCTGAAACGAGATACGCTGAAGATATTTTTTGAAAATGCCGAATCCTTTGCCATTGTCGCGGCGGTAATTTTGTATTTCAAGGGCGCACCAGATCGCAAAGCTCAAAAGCACTTTGAGGCCTGGCGAATTATTGATAACGCGGCGGCCAACAAACTCTCTACGAGCTACGCCCGAATTAAAGCCTTGGAAGATCTACACAAGGACGGTATACCGCTGCGATCGCTAGAAGCGCCCAAAGCCAATTTAGTTAAAATTCAGCTTTCTCAGGCCCATCTTCCAGAGGCTAATCTAGAAGAAGCAGATTTGCGAGAAGCCAACCTGAGTAGTGCAGACCTGTCGGAAGCCATCCTCTACGGTGCTAATCTGCAAAAAGCCAATTTGCGGGGTGTCAATTTTCGAGGAGCTAACCTGCAACAGGCCAATCTGCGAGATGCTGATTTGACCGGTGCCAACCTCCAGGATGCTGATTTGACCGGCGCCAATCTACGTGGAGCAGAACTTTGGAAAGCTAAATTTCTGGGCGCTAACCTTGAAGATGCTGAACTGAAATGGGCTGAACTACAGGGGTCAGAACTGAACGGTGCTCGATTAAACCGTACTACCATGCCCGATGGCAGTGTAGAGAATCAGGCCGTGGAGTATTGGGTCAGTCATTTGTAGCTATAGGGTTCTTCAGTGTAACCATGGCCACTTTTTATTCGGGTTAATGTAACCAATAAATGCTGGGCATCTCGAAGGATATTCTTCTACACCTGTCTATTTACCCAATTGTCATAGGCTGCTTTAAAGGGATGTTCCTCTATCGTATCGCTGGGCTGGTGGGCTTTTAGTTCAACGAGACGGCGGTGCAGAGTATATTAATAACCCAAGCAGAGTTAGATGTGGCTTCTAACTAAGTATGAGACTATGACAACCTGCTTTCAACAACTGGCCCAGGCCCTTAGCTATGGCCCCGCTGTTCTCGCTACGGTAACGGCAACCAGAGGCTCTGTGCCCCGTGAAGTCGGAGCCAGGCTGGTGGTGGATGCCAAGGGCCAAGCCTTCCATACCATTGGTGGTGGGGCAGGGGAAGCCAAGGTGCTGCACCAGGCCCAGGCGGTGCTGCACACCGGGGAAAAGCAGTTTGTAGACATTGACCTTTCCGGTGCGCCCCAGCGGCAAACCCAGGGTGTGTGCGGCGGCCACATGCGAGTATGGCTGGAGCGCTGGCAGGGCGAGGCGGCTAGGGCACTGGTGCAGAGCATTCTGCAACGGCTCCAGGCGGGGCAAGCGGTCACCTTAGTAACGCCCTTTGACCGGGCGGCTGAGCCCTATTTAGCTGAGGATACGGTGCAAATTGACCCGGCCACAGCCTATGTCGAGACTCTGCAACCATCGCCAACGTTGCTGATTGTGGGCGCCGGTCATGTGGGCATTCAGCTCGCCAAAGTCGCTGACCTGATTGGCTTTCAGGTGGCGGTGCAGGACGATCGCCCCGATTGGGCCAATGCTAACTACTATCCCCAGGCCAGCCAAATTTTGGCTCAGCCCATGGCCGAGGCGATCGCCGCGCTTGCCCAGCATCAAAACCTGTATGCCGCTCTGGTTACCCGTGGCTACACCTATGATTTGGAAGCACTCCGGTATTTACTCCAGCGCCCCACCCCCTGCCGCTACATCGGCATGATTGGCAGCGAAAAGCGAGTCCGCCAGGTTTACCAGGCCATCGAGCAAACCGGCATGGCCAGGGAGGCACTAGCCACTATTTATGGCCCGATTGGGTTAGACATCGGTGCCCAAACCCCAGAGGAAATTGCTATCAGCATTGGGGCCGAGTTAATTTTGGTGCGCCGAGGGGGAACGGGGCGACCGCTCTCTGAACGGTTGCGTCATGGCCCTCTGTCTATTGGGTGCCTAGAATAGAAGCAACCAACCGCTAACCGCCATCCCATGACCTCTGCCCCAGTGCCCAAGGATCAAATCGCTAAACTCTACGACCAGGACTTCTGCCAATGGGCGGAGCAAATGGCTCTACTGCTCAAGCAGAGAAATTTTGCCGCCCTGGATCTAGATAACCTGATTGAAGAAGTCGAAGATATGAGCCGTAGTCAGAGGCGAGTGTTGCTGAGCAATCTAAGAGTACTACTCATGCACTTGCTCAAGTACCAATATCAACCAGACAAGCGCTCCCCTAGTTGGCGCAATACTATCATTGAACATCGCCTTCGCTTGGCTGATGCTTTTGAAGAAAGCCCTAGCCTTACCCCTTACTGGCTAGAAAATTTCGACAAAACCTATCAAAAGCCCGTATGCAAGCGGCATTAGAGACTGAATTGCCGCTTGCAACCTTTCCTTCCCAGTGCCCATTTAGTGCTGAACTTGCTCTAAGCTCAACGTGGTGGCCGAACTAGCTAGCATGTCTTCAACCTGGTCTGCCACCCGTAGGGCTAGCGCCAAAATAGTCAGGGTTGTATTGGCATAGCCCCCTGTAGGAAAGACCGAGCTACTGGCAATAAATAGGTTGGCAACCCCATGCACTCGGCAATTGGCATCGACCACGCCCTGGGTGGGGCTTTCATGCATGCGGGTGGTGCCCATCATGTGATGGAGACTGGGATTCCAGATCATCGGCGTGCCGTGGTCTAGCTCAAACCGCATGGAGCCTAGGCCAGCCTGGGCAAACTCTTCGGCAAAGATGGTCATAGCCCGTTTGGCGCTGCGCCGATCAATGTCGTTATAGCGCCAGTGGATGGCCAGTCTTCGGTAACCAAAGGCATCGCGATCATCCGAAAGCACTAGGCGGTTGTTGGGGTCTGGTGCTTGCTCTGTAACGTGTTGCAGGTCAAAACAGCCAAACTTTTGAGGCTTGTCGTCCAATTGTGACCAGCCGCCCCGGTCAAAGGTGTAGGAAAACAAGGGCCGATGGGTAAAGCGGCTACGCCCTGGGGTGCGCCAGGCGGCATAGATCAGGTCGTCCATGCCAAGCAGAATGTTTTTGGCGTGCTTGAGGCCATCAGCCGGAAACTGACGCTGCTTGAGGGCACGGCTGACAGTGCGGGCTGAGCGCAGGGCCGGTGAAGATGGGCGCTGCCCCTTGGGTAGCACCATCCGCAGCAAATTGTAGCGAGCCCAGGCCGGGCGTGGGAAAATAGCGGTGTTCATGTTGAGCAACTGCTCCTGACGCTGAACCGCCTCAGTTAGAACTGGCTTGGCAATCACCCGTGCTCCATTCACCCAGCGGGCATCGTAGAGGGCCAGGTGGTTCATGATGCGGCGATCCTTGGGGGTCAACACGCCGGGCCGAATTACCGGGTGATCCATCAAAACCGACCGACCAGGTCATAACCATTGCCCAGGCCGCCGGTTTGCACAGAATCTGACAGCAGCAGTAGCCGAGTTGCTTCTAACGCGCCCTGGGCCAAAATTACCACCTTGGCGGTAATGCAAAATTGATGGCCGCCCAAGGCCCCGACCTTCACCCCCGTTACCCTTTGGGCCAACTCATCGGTTTCGAGTTGCAGCGCATGGGCGTAGGTCATCAGGGTGACATTGGGGGAGTTCTCCAGTTCCTGGCGATACTCCTGGGTAAAAATGTCGCGGGGGCCAAAGTGAAACATCTGAGTGGTCACCCGGTTGCCCCGAAAGGAAATCGCTTTTGCGTCAGGAGTTTCCCAGTCTGCGGGGTTGTAGTTGTAAGGCCCCGTTTGCGCCACTCCATGAGCCCGCTCGTAGTAAGGGTCAAGATCAGCCCGGGTGATGGGCCAGCCGCTGTAGGGCACCCAACTGCGCTTTTCAAAATCGATGGGGTCTAGGGGGACATAGCGCACCCCCATGCGGCCATTGTCTAAATCAATGGGCCAGACGTGGGCCGTACCCCCCACTAGTCGCTCTCGCACCCCAGCCGGTGAAGGGTAGGGATCGCCCTCATTCGTCCCCTGGGAGAGGTCTTGAACCTGGGGATCGCGCTCAAAACCACCGGATTCTAAAAGTAGAACATTTATGGATTTACCGTTAAACTCGCGGGCAATGGTGATCCCGGCTGGGCCGGCTCCAATGATACAAATATCAGTATTGATTATGGTTTGGCTCTCGATGAGTCGGCTATCTACGTGCATATATGGAGATCTTTCAACTCCATAAGAGCTTACTTAGAGCTCCACCCTTGGTATAAAAAGACTGCCGGATCTTTAAAAGCTATTCATTAAATCGCAATGAAACCATGACCAGCCATGGATTGATGCTGAGCCTGGTAATCAACTTCTAGTGATCAACTCAGGAATGACGTTTGAGGAATTTGAGTGAGGGATTGAGCAGGGCTAATCAAGACTTAACCTTACCAAAGCGCCGCTC
>JAAUUR010000157.1 GCA_012031045.1 Leptolyngbyaceae cyanobacterium SM2_5_2 | reverse complement strand
GTCTAGGGTTTCACCAAAATAGCTAAGCTGTATCTGCCGCCGACAGACCGTACTCTCGGCATAGTCCACCATTTGCCGGAGCTGCTGGCGGGCAATGCGCTGCTCCTCAGCATTGGGCTTTTGGCTAATTAAATAGTCTGCCGTCGCCACATCGCCATAGGCCAGGTAAAGGGTGCAGTGGGCGGGCTCTCCATCGCGTCCGGCCCGGCCAGACTCTTGATAATACCCCTCAATATTGCGAGGAATGTCGTAGTGGATAACGAACCGCACATCCGGCTTGTTAATGCCCATACCAAAGGCCACTGTGGCCACCATCAGCCGCACATCATCACGGATAAAGCGGGTTTGGTTGTCACGCCGCACGTCATCGGGCAACCCAGCGTGGTAGGGCAGCACTGACTCGCCATCTGCTGCCAGTTGCTGCGCGAGTTCATCCACTCGCTTCCGACTCAAGCCGTAGATAATGCCCGATCCGCTATGGTGCCTTACCTGTTCCAGCAGATCTTGATAGCTACGGCGAGTCTTGGGGCGTACCTCGTAATACAGATTTGGTCGGTTAAAGCTGGCCACATGCACCAGCGGATCCAAAAGCTGCAACTGTTCTTGAATATCCTGGCGGACACGTTCGGTAGCCGTCGCTGTTAGCGCTACCAGCCCAATCTGCGGAAACATCTGCCGTAGGGCTGAAAGTTGGCGATATTCAGGTCGAAAGTCATGCCCCCACTCAGACACGCAATGCGCTTCATCAATGGCAAAGCCGCTAATGCCCACCGTTTGGCTCAACCGCCCCAAAAATTGAAAGAAACCCCGGCTCATCAGCCGCTCTGGTGAAACATACAGTAGCTTCAAGGTCCCGTTCAGCAACTCGGCTTCGCGCTGATGGATGGCCTCATAGCTCAGGCTACTATTCAGATAAGTAGCCGCAATGCCGTTGTCTCGTAAGCCATCCACCTGATCTTTCATCAGGGCAATCAGAGGAGACACCACCACCATTACACCTAGCTTTAGCAGAGCCGGCAACTGGTAGCACAGCGATTTGCCGCCGCCGGTCGGCATGACCACTAAAGCATCTTGATTCTTCAGTACAGTCTCAATAACCCGCTGCTGCCCAGGCCGAAACTGGTCATAGCCAAAATAATGCTTCAGCGCTTTTGCCAGAGAGGGCCACGCCGATGTCGGTACTCGAGCTCAACCATAACTGCTGTCTTCCCCAGCTATCCCATCATTGTTCAGCATGCCCGGCAGAAAATTCCGACCCCCCAAGCAGGGATTTTGCGCTCAGGGCTTCGGCCTTGTCATAGCTGGCATAGGCGGCCTTGTAACGCCCCAGACGATGCAGGGCCACCCCCCGAAATAGCCAGCCTTGAGCACAGTCTGGGGCGTAGCTGAGAAGCTGGTCGGCCATGGCTAAAGCGGCCTGGGGCTGGCCTAGATGAATTAAGCACACGGCCTGATAAAGCCAAGCCGCAGGCTCTGTGGGGGCAATTTTGGTGGCGGCTTCAAACCAGCCTAAAGCCGAGGCGTAATGGCCCGCATTGGCCTCCTGCTCCCCCTGGTCATAGCATCGCCGGAATTGAGCTTGATGGCCCAAAGATGCTGCGCTAAAAATCGGTGGAGTAACGCCAGGTAAGCGAAACGTCATACTTTTTAATAACTTCTCTCCGTGGCAGGAAACGGGCTATGGGCAAGCCTCCCGCAGGATATCTTGAGGCGCTTGGAGAATACTCTAGCCGTTGCATAAGTTTACCTACGCTCCGGGGTAATCGAACCTCAGGTAATCTAATAGCCTACCGACGAAGTACTCAACGCGCTTTTCCCCGGTCAACACTCCCCCCGCTTGAAACCAGTCTACGGAAGCCCTGCTTTGACAACGGGGGTTTTGACAACGGGGTTTTTGAGAAATTCTTGCCTTGCGCCTCTCCCGAATTTCTGGATAGCCCAGCGCTGAGCTGTCTAAGCTGACAAAGCCTTGATTGTTGTAACGCAATATTACAAAAATGCCGTCATGCCGCCATGCCGTCTTGACAGCTTCAGGCCAGGCCGTTAAGGTAACAACATACCTGGGTAATCCCTATTAGAAGTGCGCTATGGAAGAGCAAAAACCGGCCAAAGTTACTCTCTATCTCCCTCCTGACCTGCATCGCCAGCTTAAGATTCGTTCTGCGGTTGAAGGGGAGGCTATGTCTTCTATAGCTAAGCGCGCTATTGACTTTTATTTGGCTAACCCTGGTGTTGTTGAGGATGGTTGCTCAGATTCTGTCTATGGTCACACCCACGTTATTTACAACTGCCCCAGTTGTTCAGCGCCAGTTGTTATCCACCAGGGTGATCTGGTTGAAGTGTCGCGATTGTCTCAGTCTGGTGATAGTCATACCTTAGCGGATTCCGCCGAGATGGGGAGCCGAGTTGCGGAGCAAGGCCAAATGGGTGAAGGTGAATTGGTGGTTTGTAGCTAGCGATTCATTAGTGAATTTCGTTTTCGACGATTCTTGGTGATACGTCTTTTCCAGATTTTGACTTTAGCCTTGTCGATTAGATTTCGGGTCAGCTTATCTCGGTGAGCTGCTACTGAGAAATGGCCGTTGTGTTTTGCTAGCGGCTCTTGATTAACCTACTCAGCCTCAGAAAGGTATTTGGTCATGAGAGAGGATTTAAATGTACTAGTGCAGGCTCAATATCCTCTGATTTACTTAGTAACTTTTGAGGAAGAGCGAGCTGAGCAAACAGTGGCTACTGTGGCCCGTCACCTGTCTAGGGAGGTTGACGCTAAGTCGCCCCTCCGAGTTTACACATGGACAATGACGCGAGGCATGGTTGAGTATGGCTCCTCTGGTACGGGTACTCAGCATAGTAATACGGTATCCCCTGAAGCGGCGGTGGAATGGGTGATTCGGCAACGAGAGCCTGGTATCTATATCTTCAAAGACTTGCACCCGTTTAAGGATTCTCCTGCTGTAACCCGCTGCCTGCGTGATGCTATTGCCAGCCTTAAAGGAACGTCAAAAACCATCGTACTGATGTCTCCGATTCAGGAAATTCCTGTGGAACTGGAGAAAGAGGTAGTTGTGCTTGACTTCCCCTTACCCGACATGGCTGAGCTGGATGAGGTGCTTTCTACGGAGCTGAATCGGGCTCGAGGTGCCGCTATCACCACTGAGGATCGAGAAAAGCTGCTAAAGGCGGCCCTCGGCTTAACCCGTGATGAGGCAGAGAAGGTCTATCGCAAGGCTCGCGTCATGTCTAAGCGCTTGACCTCTGAAGAAGTAGACATTGTTCTCTCAGAAAAAAAGCAGCTCATTCGCCGCAATGGCATCCTAGAGTTTATGGATGTGGATCAAACCATCGACTCAGTTGGTGGTTTAGAAGAACTGAAACACTGGCTCTATCAGCGCTCCGATGCTTTTACCGAGCGCGCTCGGGAATACGGGCTTCCCCAACCCAAAGGAATGCTGATTCTGGGGGTACCGGGATGCGGTAAGTCTCTAATTGCAAAGACAACCTCTCGGCTATGGGGGCTACCCCTGCTACGGCTAGATTTGGGCCGAGTCTACGACGGTTCTACTGTAGGGCGGTCGGAAGCAAATCTGAGAAATGCGCTCCGCACGGCTGAGTCTATTTCTCCTGCCATTTTATTCATTGATGAGATCGATAAAGCATTTGCGGGCGGGGTTGGGTCGTCAGATTCTGACGGCGGCACTTCCAGCCGGATTTTTGGTACGTTCCTTACCTGGATGCAGGAAAAGACCTCTCCAGTTTTTGTGATGGCCACCGCTAACCGGGTAGAGCGTCTGCCCAGCGAGTTTCTGCGCAAGGGCCGGTTTGATGAAATCTTCTTCGTTGATTTGCCCAACGCTGAAGAGCGCAAAGATATCTTCCAAATCCATCTTCGTAAGCGGCGCCGCGATATCGACCGTTTCGACCTAGACCAGCTTACTAAGGTCTGCGATGGGTTTCGGGGGCAGAAATTGAGCAGGGTCTCATTTCTGCCATGTATGAAGCATTTGCCCAAGGACGTGAGTTCACTCAACTGGACATTATTGCGGCGATCCGGGCTACCTTGCCCCTATCGAAAACCATGAGTGAACAGGTGACAGCCCTGCGCGATTGGGCTCGTCAGCGGGCGCGTCCGGCGGCCGCCTCCGTGGCTGAATATCAGCGCATGGAGTTTTAACAGGCTTTCCTCCCGGCGGTATCCGGGGGAAGGGCTAGCTCAGGCTAGCAGTTGGTATCCAGATAGCCCCTGTACGGTT
Source organism: Leptolyngbyaceae cyanobacterium SM2_5_2 (assembly GCA_012031045.1). Taxonomy (GTDB): domain Bacteria; phylum Cyanobacteriota; class Cyanobacteriia; order Phormidesmidales; family Phormidesmidaceae; genus Nodosilinea. The sequence goes on along the minus strand of JAAUUR010000157.1, from coordinate 6,339 downwards.
AGCTGGTGTCGTTAACTCTCAAACCTCGTTGTCTCTCTCAATTTCCCTACAGGAGGAAACACTATGTCTCACTTCAGCACCCTTCGCACAAAAGTGACCGATGCTGAAATCCTCAAGCAGTCTCTGGCTGACCTAGGCATTGCCACGAAGACTGAGGCTGATGTTCGCGGTTACAATGGCCAGCGCGTTCGTGCTGACCTTGTGGCCGTTCTAGATGGTGAGTACGACCTGGGCTGGTCTCGCAACGCCGATGGCTCCTTCGATCTAATCGCAGATCTGTGGGGCGTGGCTAAGAAGCACAACCAGACCGAACTGATCAACTCCATCAATCAGAAGTACGCTGTTAATAAGACTCTAGCCGAAGTTAAGCGTCCTGGTCTCCAGAACGCCAACGTTAAGCTGGTGCTTCAGTAAGCTTCCAACGCGTTCCCTAGGAATGGGCTGGCCAGTACACACTGGCCAGCCCATTTTTTGTTATGTTGGCTCAGTGCTGCATTTGGGTAACTTGTAGCAGTGGCAGCTCTAGCTTTAGCAACTGAGTTAGCCCCCACTCCGGTAGCCATACCCCAGTCTGCTGGGGCAAAGGCGTTTTTTAGCTACCATAGGAGCGTAGTTTTTCTAGCCATCTGCTTTTTTCTCTCATCTTGAATGCTTGCTCGCTATGCAGCCCGATACTTTTGCTGATCTCTATCCCCTGTTTAGTGCCGCTAGCCCCGAAACGCTTGATTGGCTGCTATCCGTGGCTACCTACCACGACTACCCGGCAAATCGGGCTGTTGTTATGGAAGATGCCTGGGGGAATGCCGTTTACTTTATTGAGGCCGGCTGGGTTAAGGTGCGTCGCCAGATAGATGACAACTTTGTAACCCTGGCGGTGTTGGGTAAAGGTGACTTTTTTGGCGAAATGGCTATTCTAGACGAGTCACCTCGCTCCACTGACGTAGTGGCGATGACGGCGGTTAAGCTGATTAGCATTTCTGCTCAGCGGTTTATTCAAACCCTCTTTAAAGATCCACAATTGCATCATCGTTTGCTGCAATTAATGGTGCAGCGGTTGCGACAGAGCAATCTGCGCTTTCAGCTTCGGCATCAACCCCCGGCGGTTAAGTTAGCTAATACTCTAACTGCACTACAAGAAGCCTATGGCCAGCCTGTTGAAGATGGCGTAGAACTGTTTGATATTCCTGCTCAAGATTTGGCCGATCTATCAGATATTACGATCGACGAGACAGCCAAAATTCTGATCAAGCTAGACGAAAAGGGATGGATTATTAGAGATGTGAGTCGTTCTAGCCTGATCTTCAGGAATACTAAACAGCTAGCGCATTTGGCAGGGCGGTTATAGACCTGGATGTTCTTGATTTACTTAATTTAATTGGGTTTTGGATGGTTTTGTAGAGCTTTTGGGAGGTTTTGTAGAGATTAATAACATTGACCAAGCCCAGGAAATCCCTGTGGTAATGTCACCGTTAAGGCACTTTTTTGCAACTGAACGGAGACAGGTATGACTGTACAGCCCCCGCCACCCCCTTCCATCAACCCCGCCCAAATGACGTTGCTGAGAATTGTGGCTACTATGGCCTGGAGTGATGGTCATTTGGCTGACGAAGAGGTAGAAGTCATGCTTGATCACTTCAGCCGCCTATTTGCCAGCGATGCCAAACAGCAGGAGGCGCTGAGGGTTGAACTGCGGGATTATATGATGCAGAACATCCCCCTGGATGAACTGGTTCCTCAGTTGACTAGTACCGCAGAGCGAGAACTGGTGTTAAAGCTAGGCTATCAGGTGATTAGCGCCAGTTCTCGCACTCCTGGAGAAGCCTTGATTAATCAGGAGGAGTCGGACGCTTACCAGCGCTTGGTTACCCTTTTAGATCTGGATAATGACATCGTTCAACAAATTGAACAGGAAAACAACCAGGCTTTAGTATCATCTGAAATCCTGATTACGCACATGGTTACTGAGTTACGCCGCTTCATGCAGCGTCCCTAGCGTTGGCGCGGCTCTACCTAGCCTGGGAACCACCAACCCAAAGTACCAATAGGGTGTCAAGGGTTTTAACTCGGTGTGATGGGGACGTTGAACCTAGACGTTGAACTTAATTGAAGAAGCCAACACCTAGCCCTTTAGCTCATAGCTAACATCCGCTGAATTGGCTTGAGGGCGGCAGCCTGAGTAGCTATAGAAAGCTCAATTTCTGGCTGGCGAGTTTTCATAGCCAGGTAGAGTTTTTCTAGGGTGTTTAGCCGCATGTAGGGGCACTCATTACAGGCACAGGCGGCCACAGGCGGGGCTGGAATAAATAGCTTATCTGGAGCGTGTTTCTGCATTTGATGGATAATGCCAGGTTCTGTAACCACAATAAATTGTGCATTAGAACTGCGCTGGGCATAGTTAAGCAAAGCCGTTGTAGAGCCAATGAAATTTGCGTAGCGGAGGATAGGTGCTTCGCATTCTGGGTGGGCAATGACCTCAGCTTTGGGATAAGCTCTCTGCAACTGCACCAGCTTTTTCTCGGAAAAAGGTTTCATGGACAATGCAACTACCCTGCCAAAGTACCAGTTGGCGACCGGTTTGCTGCATCACGTAGCGCCCCAAATTTTGATCTGGAGCAAAAATAATTGGCTGCTCGGCGGGAATTTGCTGGATGATCCGCACGGCGTTGGAGCTGGTGCAGATGATATCGCTCATCGCTTTAATTTCAGCCGTGCAGTTGATATAAGAAATGACTAAGTGATCTGGATGAGCTGCTTTAAACGCGGCGAAGGCATCGGCAGGACAGCTATCGGCCAAAGAGCAGCCTGCCATTAAGTCTGGTAGGAGTACTTGCTTATGCGGATTGAGAATTTTGGCCGTTTCCGCCATAAAGTGAACCCCGGCAAATACGATGACGTCGGCAGAAGTTGATGCCGCCTGCTGCGATAAACCGAGGGAATCGCCAATATAGTCAGCTACGTCCTGAATATCTGGATCTTGGTAATAATGAGCCAGAATAACAGCATTTAGCTCTTGCTTAAGAGCCTCGATTTCCTTAAAGAGGTCAATATTGGCTGAAAGGAGGGAGGAGATGGCGAGAGCGTGGTAAACACAGTATCGAGCTTTTAGTGAAATCAAGAAATAGTACAAATTTAATTATAGTTTTATTTACTAAAAATAGCCACGCCCTCTGCCCGTGCTCTCCTGGCTTGGCTTAGGCTCTAGGGCCGACCTAGGGTGAGGATAGCACCCACTCAAGAAATCGCCGACGAGGCTAAGGTTGGGCTGTCTAAGCGGCCATGGCCATTCGTGTCAGCGGTCGCCCGCTCAATGTTGAAGCGATAGCCGACATTGCGAACAGTTTGGATGATGTTGGGCTGTCGCGGATCGATCTCAATTTTCTTCCGCAAGGACAGAATATGCGTGTCCACCGTCCGCGGATTATCAATGGCATCTGGCCAGGCCCGACGGAGTAGGTCTGTGCGGCTAAGGGGAGAGCCAGATGCCTGAGTAAGCACGTATAGCAGACTAAATTCTTGGGGTGTCAGGTCGATATACTCGCCCCGAAAGTGCACTCGGCGCTGCACCAAGTCAATATTCAGCTCTCCATAGGTGAGTGATGCCGGAGCGCTCATCAACCGAACGCGGCGCGTTAGGGCTTCGACCCGAGCCAGAAATTCTTGCATCCCAAAGGGCTTGGTCAAATAATCATCAGCCCCGGCCTTAAGGCCAGTAACAATGTCAGCCTCGGTAGCGCAGGCCGACAGAATCATCACTAACGGCTGACCGTGGCTAGAGAGCCAACGACACAGTTCTAACCCATCACCATCTGGAAGTTGTGAATCGAGAATCACCAAATCAGGCTGTCGTGATTGAAACACATCTCGAGCACGCACCACATCAGCCGATTGGAAGACTCTGTAGCCGACCTGCTGAAGATGCCAGCCTAGGAGCGATCTCAGATGGGGATTGCCCTCAATGATTTGAATGGATACAGCAGCCACCAGTTTATTGATTAACAAATTTTATCAGCCAAACATATCAAAGCCCGTTTAGTTTTTTTGTAGCTAGGGTTACCCTCCCTGGGCGGGTAGCCACCCTACACCTAGCGTTCAGGATCGGGCGGGATTCTTATAGGCCTTATCAGCGCTGTGGGGGTTTCTATGGGGATTTAAGATAATTTGAGTTTTATTGCAATAGTTCTCTAAGCACCTCGGTGAACTACGTTTCACCCCAACAAACTTTGACAATCGTTTATGTAGCCTAAAAAAATTGGAAGAATAAATCTCTGAAAGCTAGACTCAATAGCCTTGAAACCCTTGACTAGGGGCTAATAAAGCTAAACATGGCCAAAAATAAGGAGCTTGCCCATAGGTACTATGGAGAGTAGCTATGGTCTCTCAAGATATGATTTCGACCCATGATGGCTATATTCTCGTACTAGATCCAAAACATCAGGAAATTCGGAACATTCATGCTATTGAAGCCGATTTGCAGTATCCGGTGTTTGTGGCTAGTTCTACTGAGCAGGCTGTTACCCGGCTAAGCCAGGGTATGCCTTGCCTGGTCATTTTGGTAGGCAATACAGCCCAGGATTGGTCACAGGCTCTAGTCCGACATTTGCGACAAACAACTCAGTATGCAGATATGACCATTGTCGCCTTGACAGATTCGGCCAGTCCTCAATGGAACCATAGCGAAGATACCCCAGAGTTGGACGGCTTTTTGGTGAAACCTCTTAGCCTGGATATTATCAAATCTCTAGTAGAATCTGCCTATGCCAGGCGGGCTTGGCATAATTTACCTGGATCGTAAGGGGGCGACAAGATGGCCGTGCTTAGGCAACTGGGTATGCTCTAGGAAGGTTAACAGAACCTTGCTATGCTGCCTAAAGTCTTGCCAGAAAATCGTATTCAGGTCTTTAAGTTTTGGTTTGGTGGGGCATTGCAAGATGGGGCCCATCACAACGACGAACTGTACTACCGCGCGCTAACGGTTGAAAGCCACAAACGAACCCGACTCTACCATTGGCCTGCAAATTCTCCCAGCGAGGGGCAGTTGTTTTAGTATCCTTAAACAATACCCAGTGCAGTCTTTGGCTAAGCCTACGACATCAGCATCTTGCTGACCAGTTAATGGACAGTTCTGTGCCAGGATTACCCCATCCGCGACTCTAGGATTCAGGTATTTTATGCACAGTTGAAGGCTAAAGCTGACCTTTCAGGACTAAACCATGTCAGTTGTCCTTGCTCAATCACGCCTTTAACCTTAAAAACTTTGGATCAAAAAGTATGATATCGGCTCTGTACCCTGGAGCCAGACGCCAACTGTTGGGCCATGCCAATCGCTTGAGCCGGGTAGAGTGTTGCCATGCGAAGCGCTTCAGCTAACGAAATATTTACGTACTGAACACAGTTTTGCACGGCCTCGATCATGGTTAGAGCCGAACCACCCAGGGTGCCCTCCGCTGACACACATTTACCATCTTTGTAAAACACCTCTTGGCCACCAATCACAAATGACTCTACTTGGGCTCCGGCAGGAGGAGTGGCATCTGTAACCAGGAACAACCGATCTTGCTTAATGCGGTGAGCCAACTGAATAGAGCCATAATGGACGTGGTGGCCATCTGCAATCACACCCGCATAGACGTCAGCTCGACTGAGGGCCGCTCCAACCACCCCTGGAGTACGCCCTAGCCAAGGCGACATAGCATTAAAGAGATGGGTAACCATACTAATGCCTGCATCAAATCCAGCCAAAGCGGTTTCAAAACTGGCTTCAGTATGGCCCGCAGAGACAACAATGCCAGCCGCTACAAGGAGTCGGATCAGGGGAGCAGAAACCACTTCGGGAGCTAAGGTGACTAACTTAACGACCTCTGACCCAGCTTTTGTCAGCGCGTCCACCATCTGAGAGTCTGGTGGACGGATAAAGCCAGCATCGTGAATACCCCGTCGGCTAGGGTTTAGATAGGGGCCTTCCAAGTGTAGGCCCAGAACACGATAGGGATACGATTGGCGGTAATTTTGGACGACATCCATCGCCTGCCAGATGGCGTCATCGCAGGTCGTAATCAAGGTGGGTAAAAAACTGGTGGTGCCGCTCCTAAGGTTAGTTCGGTGCATGGTATCGAGGGTCTTAGCCGTAATCGCATCGTTAAACATAACCCACCGCAGCCATTGAGCTGAAGGTCGATAAACCCGGGCGCAGCAGCTAAACCTCGACCATCAATCTGCGGGATGTATGGTTCTAAATGAATCTGTGGTCGCAGTTCAAGAATTCTCGCTCCCTCTATTATCAGAGCGAACCGATCAATGCACTTGATCACTGGTGTATAACGTGCAGCCAGTTAGGCGCAT
>JAAUUR010000156.1 GCA_012031045.1 Leptolyngbyaceae cyanobacterium SM2_5_2 | reverse complement strand
AGTTCTTTAATTGCCTACAAGAGCTTGGGGAAATCCTGATAAAAGTGTTGCTGGAGTTAATGGACTCGCGACCCTAACTGATCCTGAATTCAGCGTTGAGGATTATCTTGGCCTAACGGGCTTAGGGTTGAAGGTTGCTCAGGAGTTTAGCTTTTGGGCAACGGCTGTATATGTTGGTGTTGAAGGAGAGTAATTAATTATGGTTGACCCATTGAAGCGACCTGATCGCCCAGAACAATCAAAGCCAAATTCTGCTGCAACTCAGCGACCAGCTTCCATTAAGCAGAGAAAGGTAATTCCTACGGTCAACCGTGGAGGTTCTGGTGGTGGACGATATCGTGGTGGTAGCGGTGGAGGTGGATATGGAGGTAACCAACCGCCAGAAGGGCAACCAGATGAAACTTCCCCGTGGCTTATTCAGCCAGAGTTTGAGCCTGATGAATCTGCTAGTTTTGTCGAGTATTTGCGATGGATGCGATCTCCTGGCAATTCCTATGAAAACTCTGCCAAGTTGCAAATCATGCAATTAGCAGAAACGAGAAACTATGAAAAACGACTCCAGCAATTAACAAAGCGAACGAGAAAAATTGCTCAAATTCACAACGGATCTATTTTTCTGGCTGAATGTCCTTGGCGTATTCGGGTAGGAGGACATCGTGGCCCTGAAAGTATCTTACTCCCAGCGTTTGATGCGACGGGAATGCCTTATATCCCATCCAGTACGTTACGAGGTGTCGCCAGAACCCAGGCCATTTTAGAAAAACTACCGCAAGATCTAGATAAATCTAACAAGGTGGCTTTTGAAGATGCTTGGAAACAAGCTGATTTAGAAGTAGCTAAATGGTTTGGACATTTGGAAGCAAGTCAAAAATCAGATTGTGCTTGCAAAGTTATTTTTTTGGATGCTTATCCATTACCCGAAAAATCAGGGCAACTTGGTGGTTTAGCAACTGATATGGCCAATAATGTTTGGAGCTGGAAAAATAATGGTATGCCACCTGAATATAAACCTAACCCGAATGCACTATTTTCTCTAAAAGGTGCTGTATTTCAGATTGGCTTGTGCCCAGTATCGAGTTCTGAGGAAGATTTAGCTGCTTGCAAGCAGATTAGAAGATGGTTAGAGTCCGGACTGCAAGCAGGTATCGGTTCTCAGGTAAATTCAGGCTATGGAAGGCTCTCGGTTGAAAATGTCCAGTCAGATAGCTCTCAAGATTTACTTGCAATTAGGTTCAGTCTTAAAGGTCAACTGATTCACGGACAGCAAGAGTTTAGGGATCTCAAACGTCCCTATAAATGGGATCAGAAAATCAACGACTATAAAGTTAAGGGACGAAATCAAGAATTTGAAGCAGATACAATTCCTGCTCCAGAGGTTCGCCCGACGGCGTTTAAATCGATGCTACGCTATTGGTTCCGCACGCTATCTTTAGGTGTTTTGCCAATTAAAGATGTAGAAGAGAAGTGGGAGCCTATTTTATTTGGGGCAATTCAACCTCAAATACAAGGATGGATTGAGTTCCAAATTAAAGACTCCTCTGATCCAGACGCAAAGGTTCAAGAGAAAGGAAAACCATGTCTGGAGCAATCCGGTTTACTAAAGTTGAGCTACTCCCTTGCTGCTCCTCAAACCCAAGAAAAGCGGAAGCTGGCTAAGCAGTTATTTGAACACTTGATCTGGTTAATGTTTCATTTAGGTGGTGTAGGACAAGGAGCGCGGCGACCACTGTATTGCCGTGAAAATCGTCACTCTCCTCGACCACCTTGGTATCGAGGAACTGAGTTGAAAGCTAAATACGGTGATTTGTTTCAAGAACCACCAAAAGATTTTGAAGAGTTCCGAATCATTTTTCAAAGTCATTTACAGAGTTTTTATGAAGCCCTTAAGCTGTTGACAGAACACCATATTGCTATCCCTAAGAAAATAACTAATCGTCCTATCCGAAGAGCACAATGGCAGGACGTTGCAGATATCAATTGTGAAATAGTTGTTTGTTCTGGCAGCGGCGAGAATGGTAAGCCTTTCGCACTTGCTGTTTTACATAGTGATGATCTGAAAATTCCAAAGATAAAGAATGGCAGAAAAATATTAGAAAACGGTCGAGAAGTCTTAGAGTACGATCCTGACCTTTGCGGGAAAACAAGTGATCGCTCTCCCATTTGGGTTAAAGATTTAGGTGTATACCAAGTTGTCACTGTATTTGGTGCCAGCCAAGACCCACGAAAGCGCTACCTTGAGGAGCTTAAACGACAAGCCCGTGGGCGCTATGCCCAAATTTTTCCCTTCCAATAAATACCCCTTCGCTCAATCCGATCCATGTCTTTGCCCTCGTTGGCCACTCTTTACAATAGACATCAACCCCCTCATGACCATACCCTACTCCCATGACCCAAACCCCAAACCTGAGCATTAAACCCCTCACCTTTGAGGACTACCTTGCCTATGACGATGGCAGCGATACCCGCTATGAGCTAGAAGATGGAGAGCTAGTGGAGATGCCCACCGAAAGCCCCGAAAACAATCGCATCGCTCAACGGCTCTACATCGAACTTCTGAAACACATTGCCTATTATTTAATCGCCCATAAAGATACGGAAATTGAAGTGAGCGGTCGGCTAGCCCGGTGTCGATTACCTGACTTGATGGTGCATACCGAAGCCTCCTTTGCCGCTCTGAAAGGTCTGCCCAGAGCCGTGATTACCCGAGATATGCCACCGCCTGCTCTGGTGATTGAGGTGGTTTCTCCCGGCGTGGTCAACCGTACCCGCGACTACCGCCACAAATACACCGAATATGCGGCCCGGTGCATCAACGAATATTGGATTGTCGATCCAGAAGAGCGCCAGATTACGGTTTGCCATTGGGTAGAGGGAGTCTATGAGTCAGTCGTCATTACCGGCAATACTCCGATTCCATCCCTGGTCGTATCCGCTTTGGAATTAACCCCCGATCACGTATTTGCTGACGCTCTTTAGCCCATAGCCATGAAATCAATATAGCGGTTCTCAGTCGCATGAAGCACAGTTCACTGGCTCAAGTTTATTGATTTCAACAGCTTCCCAAATTGAGGTGTACCTTACCCGTCCAGGAACCGCTATAGAAAATTCTTTACACGCCTGCCCTCCAACAGATTCTGTATCCGAACCCCAGTTGGTAACCCTTATAGGCCTTACCCCAGACTATGAACCTCCAAGACTACTTCACCATCCTCGCTCCCGACGACATCCGCATCAGCGGCACCCGCATCGGCATCGAGAGCATCTTGTACGAATACATCTACCGAGGCAAAACCCCGGAAGAAATTGCTGAGCAATTTCATACCGTTACCCTCGAACAGGTCTACGCCACCATTCTCTATTACCTGCACAACAAAGATGAGGTCAGCGCCTACATGGCAGACTGGCTAGAATTCGCCCGCCAACAGCGCGAGCACCAACAGCAACACCCCTCCCCAGTTCGGCTCAGGCTACAGCACCTCAAAGCTGAGCAGGCGGCCACCGAAGCATCTTCAGCACAATGAGCATTCAGTACTTGCTGGATGAGCATATTCCGCCACTCTATCGCACACAGCTAGTCCGGCGGCAGCCAGAACTGGTTATCAGATTGATTGGTGACCCAGATGCACCGCCTAAAGGCACTCTCGATCCAGATATTCTGCTCTGGTGTGAGGTACACAACTTTATTTTGGTGACTAATAACCGAAAGTCGATGCCAAAGCACCTGGCTGAACACCTAGCCCAAAATCGTCACATACCTGGAATTTTGGTGATGGATTTAGCCCGTAACATTGGGGACGTTATTTCAGAGTTAATTATTATTGCGGAGGCTTCCTATGATAATGAATATCAGGATCGAATTGAGTACCTACCCCTAGTTTGAGGACAAGTTGCCTGAACTATTTTAGGATTCAGAAATCGTTAAGAGACAGCGCGATCGCAATTTCTCCGCAACCTTGCCAACAGCTCCGAAACCATGCATCTGTTTATAACCCGGCTGGCGATTGAAATCGCGCCTACACACCGGAACCCCCCCTACGCGGGTTGGGAATCCTAACCCTGGCCCAGGTCAAGAAACACCATGCGAGATACCTACACTCAACTCTACATCCACTGCGTATGGGCCACATGGGATCGTCTATCGATTATTACCCCCGACATTCAACCGGCTGTCTATGCCGAAATTCTGCGCCAATGCCAGCAGCTCAAAAGTACTCCGATCTCGGTTGGCGGCATTGCCGACCACGTTCATCTGTTAGTTGGCATTCCGCCCACCCTAAGCATTTCCGAGCTGATGAAAGCTGTCACAGGCAGCTCCTCCCACTTTGTCACCCACGTTATCCGCCCCAACGAATTCTTCAAATGGCAAGGCAGCTACGGTGCCTTTACCGTCAGCTCCGATCATCTCGATCTCATCGCCAACTATATCCGCAACCAACCCCAACACCAGGCCCAACGATCTCTCACTCCCCAATGGGAGCTCCCTTCCCCCCCGTCCGCGCAGGCGGCCATTGACTGTATAACCGCGATTTCAATCGCCCTCACCTTCACCGTCCCCCAGACCATAGACGAGAAAACCATGAAAACCCTCATTATCACTGTGGGCACCCGCCAGGTCGGCTGGCGCTGTCAAGATGGCGTTGTGCGAAGTCTGGGGGCCGATGGCGATCGCGGCTACCCACCCCACATCGACCAGCTCTATGCCGAATTTGGCCGCCAGCGTGGCTACTACGGGGAGGCAGACAAACCCGAATATCGCTGGGCAGCTCGCCACCTGGGAGAATTGATTTATCACCACTGTGAACAACAGGGCGACTTTGGTGCCATTGTCTTACCTATGGACGACGAGATTGTACAGAAGCAGATACAAGACGGTCTCTCCGAAGTCATTCTGTGGGGCACCGACCAACCAGAAGAAACCCCGTGGAACTTTCGGCGGGGCGATACCTGTTGGCTGGCCAAGCTGATGGCAGGTAAACTTCAGCAGACCTATCCTGATTTACAAATTCAGGTCTGGAACCCTGTCGTCGCGGTCAATCAGGTTGCAACTATTCAACAGTATCTACAAGACTTTCTAGTGGCCCATACGCTCAGGTGCTTGGATGTCTCAATGGATGAACCCTTGACCTTACAAATTCAAACCAAGGGATCGGCCCCTCAGATTGCCAACAGTTTAGAAATTTGCGCTGCGGCGTTGATGCGGCAATGCACCGTTGAACAAGTTATCCCGACTGAACCCGACCCATTATTCGAGGTTGTAGATCCAGAGGCTAAGCTCAGCCAAACGCAGATGGCAACCGGATTTAGCACGGTGAATTTGGGAGAGTATTTTTGGCCGGTCGAGCGAGAGCGCATTCTCTCTGCTTGGAAACGAGGGGATTTTGCGGAAGCTCGAGTTTGGCTATCCGCCCATCGAGATCGCTACCAAGCCGTGTATGACCTGGCTGGACACCTAGCCCTGGCCAGCAACTGGCAGTGGCAAGACACTCTCAAAGCCCTGATGGGCATTGGCTGGCTGGATCATGCCGCGACCAAACAGAAAGCGAGCAAAGCCCTTCGCAGTCAGTGGCGACAGGCCATCCAAGATCAGTACAAAGAGAATGAAACACCGGAGAGCAAATTTTTGAAAATTTGGGAGTCCAGATTTTTAATTTACCTGTACCTTCAGCGCGCTAACGACACCGCCGCCTTTATGCAAACCGTGCAGGTCTTAGAACGGCTTCTGTTCTGGCGTTATCAAACCGAAGATTGGATTCAGCAAGGCTATCTAAAGCCCAAGGACGGTGATCGCTCCCCTTGGGGAACCGATTATCCAGCCTCTTTTGGAGAATTGATTCGAGCCTGGAGGCAACTGGCCGATGTCCCTGAAGCAGATCCTGTTTTCAAGGATCTCATCTGGGCCAATCAGAAACGAAATGGCATCGTCCACGACAACAAATCAGTAACTCGTCAGGAACTTACACGGTTTATCGGTTTAGCCGAAAAGGCCTCGATCGCTGAAATTTACACCGCGATCGAACAGACCTTGGAACAATTCTGTCCCCCCGATCGCCCCAGGCCCGATCTCTCCCTCCTGCAAGACCTCTACCAGTGGGGTATCGAGCAGTTGCAAGGATAGCGCGATCTCCCCCTCACCCCTCACCCTTCACCCCTCACCCCCCACCCCATGCCCAGCATTCTCCTCTCCTTTGTCGGTCAACAAGACCCCGTCTCAGACCATACCCGTGAAGATGGCTCTATTGTTAGCCTGCTGCGGCATCTCATGGCCGAACACAACAGTATTAAACGAGTCATTTTGCTTTACACCAGCGGCCCTAACGGCACCCAAGACCGGGCCGAACTAACCCAAGACTGGCTAGTCGATGAACCTTGCGCTTTCCCTAAAGACACCATAGAGCTGATTTCCGCTGGGAATGGGCTATCGGAAGATCCTATCGATCTACGGTTGGCGGTGCGGGCGGCCCGTCAGGGGTTAGACACCGCCCTAGCTGTGGCCACTACCCAAGACACTCTGGAGTTCAATGCCTCCTCCGGCACCCCGGTGATGAAATCGGCCTGGGGCATTTTGCAGGCGGCTGGCTATGCGCCCAAGAGTCGGCTGTGGCAGGTGCGTAACCCTAAAGAACAACGGCCAGGCCAGGTCAGAGTATTTCAAACTAATGTTCAGGCTTTGCGCCAGGAATTTGACCTCAACATTATTCAGCAGCAACTGCGCGACTATAACTATAGCGGCGCACTTACCACCTTAAACGCATCGGGCTTGGCCACCCCAACCCTAACGGCCCTGCTGCGCTATGGCCATTGTCGTCTTTGCTTAGACTTTGGGCAGGCCAAAGCCGCCATTACCCCTGTGGCCAAGGATATAGCCCCCGAATGGATGCAGGAAATTCTGTCGCTCTGCCAAAATGAGCCGCCAATGCTGCTGCGAGAAGCTTACCTTAACGCCGTCATTGAGCTAAAGAACCAAAAATTTTCAGATTTTTTAGTCCGGGTGTCTCAATTTCAGGAAAAAGCCTTAGAACTACTAGTCAGCCAGCAGTTGGCCGGTCAGCCTCAGTTGCCTAAAGCCTATCGAGAAACCTTAGAATTCTGGTTAGCCTTAAAGACTGCTCACCCAGAGCTCTATAGTTTTTTACAACACGCTACCTTCAAGGGCACGCCACTCCGTCTGGATGGATTTCCAAATCGCCCTACCCTGTTGGCCTGCCTAGAATTTGGTCAATCCCCCATTCTGGAACCACTGCAAGCCCTTAACAGCTTCTGCGAACAGCGCAATAACTACATCCACAAATTCGTCGGTATCTCAGAACTAGCGGATATCGCTCCCATTCTTGATGCCATCCGCCAGGTGCTAGCATATGGCGGCCAAACCAATCCTAGGGATAATCCCTTTAACCGCCTGAATCAGGCCATACTACAACAGCTAAGGCCATCTCTCGGCTAAGTTGGTGATTAAAAACTGCGGCTCCAGAAACGAAACCGGATGCACAGATGGATTAAGCAGGCGGCCCAGGCCGACTTTGACGATATCGTCGTAGTTTCAACCGCCCGGCACCTGAGTTTTGCGGCCTTAAGCTAACGCCGCTCCACAATAAGCCCTTGCCCCATCGCCTTGCCCCATCGTCGTAGAGACACCGATACCAAACCCTACACTTTGCTAAGAAGCGCAACAAAAATCGATAATCCCACGGTTAGGCCAACCATCGGCCTGTGGCTACCCGACGCCTTCGCTCTAAGCTGTTATGACCGGCGGCTGAACCCGCCGCTATACAGCTAAAGTCGGCCCGTGCCGACCCTCTTATGCTATGAATTAATACTATGAACTAACCCGCGCAGGCGGGTTTTGTTTGTCTAAGTGCGGTTTTAATCGCTGGCTATTAAGTAGCTGAGCATCATTAAACTGAAGCTGTCAGTGGGGATTTGGGGAATGCGCTCTACCCACTTAGTTTCTACATCATCTACCAACTTAAACAACTCAGGGTGCCTCTAACCGACCTAATCTACTACGTCGATCTTGGAGATTTACCCATGTATCTATCGGCTCGTGCGGCCTTTTTCCGTAACTTGATGGTGGCTATCTTTAACGGCGGCATTACCCTGGTGATTTTGCTCATCGCCCCGCTGGGGTTAGCGGCTGTAATTATGAATACAGTGCTGGTAATGGGGTCTACCCTGGCTGTGGCTAGTTTGGGCGATCGCGTCATCCTCTTCTTGCAGGCCGGCTCATCTTCCGGCCAGAATCTCTCTGGCTCCTCCGTCACCGACCTGCGACGGCGCGACAATCGTTAGGCTATGCGCACCCTCTACATCTCCCAGCAGGGTTGCTACGTTGCGCTGCAACAAGAAACCTTGCTGGTCAAACAAAATGACGCTGTCCTTCAGCAGGTGCAGCTCCCGCTGATTGAGCAGGTGCTGGTCTTCGGCCAGTCGCAGCTTACTACCCAGGCCATCCGCGCCTGCCTGTGGCGAGATATTCCCATTGCCTATCTGTCGCGGATGGGCTACTGCTACGGGCGGTTGCTCTCTATCGAGCGGGGCTACCGGCAACTGGCCCGCTATCAGCAAATCCTGGAAGGGGTACAGCGGCTGGTGGTGGCTCGTCGCATTGTGCAGGCTAAACTGCACAACAGCCGGGTTTTGCTGTTGCGGCAGCAGCGGCGGCAGGGAGGAAACGACCTGGCCCTGGTGGTCGATACCCTGCAACACCTGGCCGACCAGGCCGGGCAGGCCGACAGCATAGACCGCCTGATGGGCCTGGAAGGAGCCGGAGCCGCCGCCTATTTTGAGGGGTTTGGCCGATGCCTGCGCCAGCCTGATTTTGCCTTTGTAGCCCGCTCCCGCCGCTCCCCTGGCAACCCAATTAATGCCATGCTGAGCTTTGGCTACCAGGTACTCTGGAACCATCTGCTCAGCCTGATCGAACTGCAGGGGCTCGACCCCTACTACGGCTGCCTGCACGAAGGGTCTTATCGTCACGCTGCCCTGGCCTCTGACCTGGTAGAAGAATTTCGGGCACCAATTGTAGATTCGCTGGTGCTGTGGCTGGTCAACAGCCGGGTGATGGATGCCACGGCAGATTTTGAACTCCGCAACGGCGGCTGCTACCTGAATGGCAGCGGTCGCCGGAAGTATTTGCGAGCCTTTCTCCAGCGCATGGAAGAAACCCTTCAGGCCGATGGCCCTGACCCACAACCCCGCTGGGATTTGCTCAACCGGCAAGTGAAGGCGTATAAACAGTTTATTTATACGCCTGCCGAGGTTTATGCACCCTATCGGATTCGATAGAGACCGGGCGGTTGAAATTGCGGCAATACCATCAAAGTCGGCCTAGGCCGACTACTCGGCCCATCCACGAACCCGCGCCGGCGAGTTTTGCCTGTCTAGGTGCCATTTCAGTTGTTGGCTCATCCAGGTGAAATGCTGGTGACTGACAAAACCCTGGCGTATGGCGGTTCAAACCGCGTCTTTACCGACGAGGTCGGCAAGGCCGACTAATCTGTAACCCCGTAGGCGGGTTTTGTCTGTCTAAGCGTGGCTTCTAGCTGCCAGCATTGAGCATTTTGTCAGTCAACCAGGGCGAAATGTTGTCTAAATCCAAAATCCAAAATCCAAAATCCTATGCTTCTCTACCTTGTCACCTACGACATTCCCTCAGATAAACGACGCAAAAAAGTGTCTGATCTACTGGAGGGCTATGGCCAACGGGTGCAATACAGTGTGTTTGAATGTGTGCTGGAACCTGCTAAATTTGAGGAACTAAAAAAGCGTCTGAAAAAACGAGTCAACCTGGAGGAAGATTCGGTACGGTTCTATCCCCTATCGGGCCATACTTTAAACCAGGTAGAAACCTGGGGCGGAGTGCCTCTGACAGAGCCACCAGGCTCATTTGTGGTGTAGCTGATGATAGACTGGGAACGTATAGCCCTTAAATTAGACAGGGCTTTGGAGCGGATTTTCTATTCCTTAATTCCCCTATTGATGCCATGTGGTTTTGGGTACCAGTTAAGCTTGCGACAGGGTCGTGGCCGAGCTACCAGGGCCGTAGCCTCGTAGAGGCCGTCGATGGCCCACGGCATAGGCGTTTTGACAGTTCTAATAGGTGGCTAAGACAGGTTGGAACGGCCCAGAGCCAAACCCCGTCGATCCAGAGGGTTGAAATCCCTGCCCCACATGGGTTTTAATGAAGGGGACTCTCTACTCGCTAGAGAAATCATTTGAATGGAAACTTGGTGTTGCAAATCAGCAGAATAGAGGCCTTTGGTAGCAATAACGTAAATCACAATTATGCATACTGAATCCCGTTGCCGGCGTGGGGCATGAGAACCATCGAATGGCCGTGAATTCCTCCAGTAGCAACGAGCCATTTGTGCAGAGGAAGATAGTACTGTTGTTTCGACGAATCACGCAGATCTCGAACTACCATGTAACTCAAAAACCTGCAACGATACGCACTAAAAATCTCACCCATTTCAAAATTAACGTATGACCAACTTGACCATAGTTACAAGTGATAACGCAAGCAATCGAGTAGTGAAAATATTGAAAGATAATATGCCTGGGATGTGCTTTTTGTCTATTGAGCTAATTACAAGACTTCTCAAGTATAATATATACATGTCAATACTAAAATCATATTAAAGTAGCCGAATGGTTATTTTTATCGTAATAGATACTTTTTTGCAGTTCATAAT
>JAAUUR010000155.1 GCA_012031045.1 Leptolyngbyaceae cyanobacterium SM2_5_2 | reverse complement strand
TGGGGCGAGCCTCCCTTGCGGGTTCGGGGCGAGCCGCCTCTCCCACCCTGAACTCGTAGCCCCCCAATCTCGCTAGCCGCCGGCCATTCACGCCGCTCAACTACTCCCACCTCGACCTTCACCCCGCTAACCCACTCCGCTCAACTAATCCCGCCCCGACCTCACTCCGATGCCCCATCCGCCCTATCCTCCCTATGGCCGCCGAAAGCGATTTCATCCTCGACATGACCCTGGCCCTAGGAGCCTCTGCCCTGGGAGGATATCTGGCCCATCGCCTCAAGCAGCCTGCCCTACTGGGGTACTTGCTCACTGGTCTGGTGATTGGCCCCTACGGGTTAGGACTGCTCAGGAATGTTGAGCAAATCCAATCCCTGGCTGAAATTGGTATTGCCTTTTTACTGTTCGCCCTGGGGGTGGAATTTTCTTTAACCGAGTTGCGGCGGGTGCGGGCGATCGCTATCCAGGGTAGCCTCTTACAAATCGGGTTAACTACGCTGCTGGTGCTGGCCATTTCGCTGCTGGCCGGTTGGGTTACCTCGCCGTTGCAGGGGGTATTTTTGGGCCTGGTGCTGTCGCTTTCGTCTACGGCGGTAGTGCTAAAAACCTTGACCGAGCGGGGTGAAACCAGCACCGTTCATGGGCAAATTATGCTGGCCCTGTTGATTGCTCAGGATCTCGCCCTCGGCATCATCCTGCCAGCTGATGCGGTCGATCTCATCCAAAACCGATGGGCTTTGGATGACTCTGGGTTTAGCCGTGCTGAAAATCCTCTTGTTTTTGGCCGGTGCTGTGGTTCTGGGCCGCTGGGGAGTGCCTCGGCTGATCCAGCACATCGCCGCTACCGAAAGCAGCGAACTCTTCTTACTAACTGTCGTTGCCCTCTGCCTGGGGGTGGCCTGGGTGACTTCGCAACTGGGGCTTTCCATTGAAATGGGAGCCTTTGTAGCCGGGTTGATGGTTTCCGAAATCGACTACGCGGATCAGGCTCTGGGTAAGGTGTTGCCTCTGCGGGATACCTTTGCCTGCCTCTTTTTGCCTCCATCGGCATGTTGATCGATCCGATCCTGCTGTTCGAAAACCTAGTTCTGATTCTTGAATTAGTGACCGTCATTATGGTCGGCAAAGCCGCAATCATTATCCCGATTGTGCTGCGCTTTGGGTATTCCCCTAAAACAGCGATTCTGGCCAGCTTTGGGCTTAACCAAATTGGCGAATTTTCCTTTGTGCTGGCGTTGGTGGGCTTGCAAATGGGCCTCATTTCTGAGCAACGCTATTCGCTCCTATTGGGCACCATTGCCATTACCCTCATGCTCACGCCAGCGTGGATTTACTTCGCACCCTACGTTGCGGCTCGGCTAGATCGTCTGCCCCTGGTGCGCCGCTATGTGAAACGCTTGGCAGAACCCAAGCTGCTATCGGTGCCGGAGGGGGCTGCGTGACCATGTGATTGTGGCCGGCTATGGCCGGGTGGGGCAAGTTCTGGTGAATATGCTGCTGAGCCAGGGTTACCCGGTACTGGTCATAGAAAACAGCGAAGCGGCTCTACAGGGGTTGCGCCAGCGGCAAATTCCTTTTGTATTTGGCGATGCCGATAATGAACTCGTGCTAGAAAAAACCCATCTAGAAACCGCCAAGGCCATGGCCATTGCCCTGCCCGACCCTACCAGCACCCGCCTGCTGCTCCAGCGCGCCCTGGCTAGAGTCCCTAACCTGGATGTCATCGCCCGCTCCCACACCAACCGCGAAATTGATCTGCTGACTCAGCTAGGCGCTAAAGAAGTTGTACAGCCCGAATTTGAGGCAGCGCTGGAGCTAGGCTCTCACCTGCTGCATACCCTAGGGCAACCATCCTCGCAGGTTAACTCCGTGCTGGCATGGATACGGCAAGACCGCTACCGCAGCATTCGCCCAGATCGTCAAGTCGGGGAAAATTAGCGCCGGCCAAGGCTAATCTCGGCCCAGAGATTCTAATAAACGTAATAATAAAACCAGTGCTGATGGCCCGGAATATTTTACTGCCCCCATTTTTGCTAAGGGTGGGGATGTAGCCTCCGCTGGTAATGCCCGGTGCGTCATCAGTCCGCATTTAGTTGTGCTGTGGTTCAGACCCCCTACGCCAGGGTTGACGTAGGGGGTCTGTTTAACCACCTCACATCTCTTGGGCTTGCCATTACCCACGATCGACTACTCAAACGATTTAGCCTCCAGCCCTGGCAATTGACCCACATTTCCCTCCTCCTTCTGCCTTTATCCTTTTGCCTTCTGTGCTATGACCGCCGAACCCAACTTTGTTCTCGATTTAACTGTGGCTTTGGGAGCTTCTGCCCTGGGTGGTTATATTGCCCATCGACTTAAACAACCCGCACTCTTGGGATATTTGCTGACGGGGTTGGTAATTGGCCCCTACGGTCTGGGCCTACAAAAGGATGTCGAACAAATCCAGGCCCTCGCAGAGGTGGGCATTGCCTTTCTGCTGTTTGCGTTGGGAGTGGAGTTTTCTCTGACGGAACTGAAGCGGGTCAGGGCGATCGCTATTCAGGGCAGCCTTTTGCAGATGGGGTTAACTACGCTGTTGGTCTGCTCTGTCTCGCTGCTGTCTGGCTCAGCGCACTCGCCGTTGCAGGGCATCTTCCTGGGTTTGGTGTTATCCCTATCCTCCACCGCCGTAGTGCTCAAAACCCTGACCGACCGGGGCGAAACCAGCACCATCCACGGCCAAGTGATGCTGGCTCTGTTAATCAGCCAAGATTTAGCTCTGGGGCTAATGCTAGCGGTCTTACCAGTGCTCAACCAGCCCGACTCCCTTGGCCCAGCCCTGGCCCTGGCCGCGCTGAAAATTCTGATCTTTTTGGCTGGGGCGCTGGCCCTGGGGCGCTGGGTCGTCCCCAGGTTAATTCAGCACATTGCCGCCACCGAAAGCAGCGAGTTGTTTTTGCTGACTGTGGTAGCTCTGTGTTTGGGGGTAGCCTGGATCACCTCTCAACTGGGCCTCTCCATTGCCATGGGAGCCTTTGTGGCCGGGTTGATGATTTCTGAAATCGATTACGCTGACCAGGCGTTAGGCAAAATCCTACCCCTGCGCGATACCTTTGCCTGCCTCTTTTTTGCCTCCATTGGCATGTTGATTGATCCCGCCCTGCTGGTCAGCAACCTGGACAAAATTTTGGAACTGGTTACCCTGATCATGGTCGGCAAGGCGCTGATCATTCTGCCGATTGTGCTGGCCTTTGGCTATTCCCTCAGAACGGCGGTGCAGGCTAGCTTTGGGCTTAACCAAATTGGGGAATTTTCCTTTGTGTTGGCCCTGGTCGGGTTAGAAATGGAATTAATTTCCGAGCAACGCTACTCGCTGCTGCTGGGCACCATTGCCATTTCCCTGATGCTCACGCCCCTGTGGATTAACCTGGCCCCTAAAGTGGTGGATTGGCTCTACCAGCTACCTGCGCTTAAGGGTTATCTCAAGGTTTCAGAGGAACCCAAGCTGCTCTCGGTGCCAGAGGATATCCGTGACCATGTGATTGTGGCCGGCTATGGCCGAGTAGGAGAAGTGCTGGTTAACGTGCTGCTGAGCCGGGGCTACCCGGTGCTGGTGGTAGAAAACAGCGAAACCGCCGTCCAACGCCTCCGTAACCGCCATGCGCCCCTGGTGCAAATCCCCTTTGTCTACGGCGATGCCGACAGCGACCTGGTGATAGAAAAAACCCACCTGGAAACCGCCAAGGCCCTGGCTATTACCCTGCCCGACCCCACCAGTACCCGCCTGTTGCTGCAACGCGCCCTGGTTAAAGCACCAGGGCTAGACATTATTGCCCGCTCCCACACCAATGAGGAAATTGACGTGCTCACCCAGCTCGGTGCCAGGGAAGTGGTGCAGCCTGAGTTTGAGGCCGCCCTGGAACTAGGCTCCCACGTCCTCAACACCCTGGGGGAAAAGTCGGCTGAGATCCAGTCTGTGCTGGAGTGGATTCGGCAGGATCGCTACCGCAGCATCCGCCCGGCCCACCAGGTGGGGGATGGGTAGGGTTGCCTGGGTATCAGCTTAAATGGATGACATAGTAATAGCATCCCTGGCAACGCTCATCTCAACCTCGGCAGGCTCTACCTTGCTCCGATTCTAACCTGGTCGGGGTAGCCCAGTTTCGCCCCGAAGCTACTATCCAGTAGGGTTTTGAGGCTACTATTGATCCGGAACTCTCGTTCAACCCACCATGGCTGACCCGGTTACTATTCAGAATATTTACGACCTGTTTCCACCTCCCAACAAGCGGCAGAACAACGCTCCACTGCCCTTGATCGCCAGCTCGCTGAACTTGCGGCTGAAGGAGAACAACGCTCCGCTGCCCTTGACCGTCAGCTCGCTGAACTCGCGACTGAAGGGAACAACGCTCCGCTGCCCTTGATCGCCAGCTCGCTGAATTCGCCGCCGCAGACGCTCGCCGCGCCGCCGAAGCTGATCGCCGGGCTGCCGAGGCTGATCGCTGTCTAGCGCGCATTGAGCACATTGCGGCTCAGGCCAACCAGGAGGTGGCTCGGCTAGGGAGCCGTTGGGGACAGTTTGTTGAAAATTTGGTGGAACCGGCGGTGCTCCAGCTCTTTCAAGCGCGCGGGATTGGTGTGCAAGAGACCTACCGGCGGATGAAATCGAAACGCCCAGCGGCTCCAATGGAAATTGACATTTTCGCGGTGGATGATGATGTAGCCGTCGCCATTGAGGTGAAATCGCGGCTGTCTCGTCGGGATGTCGAAGAGTTTTTGGATAAGCTGCAGCGGTTCAAGCAATCCTTCATTCACTTTCAAGACTACCGGCTGTATGGGGCCGTTGCTGGCATTGAGATTGACGAAGACGTCGATCGCTACGCCTACCAACAGGGGCTCTTTGTCATCCGCCAGAGCGGCGAGGCCGTCGAAATTGCCAACGACGCCAACTTCCAGCCCACCGCCTGGTAATGATGCCACCCCCTTGATGCACCTTTCCTGTTAGGGTCTATTGGCGGTATGGAAAGCTAGTATTCTGCCGGGGTAATTATGACAGGCTAGGCGTGGGGTAAAGACGCGTCAGCCGGGAGCGGGCATCAGCTAAGGCGGGGGCTAGGCCTTCCTCCACACAGCGTTGGCGGATGCGATGAACGGTGGATTCCCCAACATGCAGCATCTGGGCAATCGTGGCGTCATCATGACCTTCGTCGGCAAGGAGCAGAATTTGCCCTCGCTTGAGCTAACGAAGCTAGTTAACGATTGAGCTAACCGGACGCAGATCACCTTGGCCCCTCACCAATGACTTAACTTTATTCTGGGCCATGGAGATGTTATGCCGCATCGTTATCTATTAGCTCTCAAAACTTGTTCAGCCGTTAGTCTCAACTCTGGGAAGGTTGAAGAGGCAATCATCTCAGTGCCTCGAAGTTGCTGAATTTCGTACTCTCCATCCACTAGCGTACCGATGGAAAGGGTGGGCTGTTTGGGCTTCCCGATATGTCGAGTACCCCCTAATCCCGCGTAGTCCGCAATCCAATATTCCAGAATACCTAAAGCCGCGTAGTCTTTGACCTTGCGAGCATAATCATTTTGCCAGTTACTACTCACAACTTCCGCCACAAATTCAATCGAACTGCCTGAAGTTAGGATGGACTGGTCAGACCAAAACGGTTCCTTAATCAATGCATCTTGATCAACAACGGCAACATTAGGTCGAAACGCTGTCATACCCGCATTAGAAGGGCACAATAGTCCTCGTTGAAGCACAAACCAAGGTAAGCCTATTCCCTCGATCTGGGCACAGATTTTTGTAGTGATGAAGGCGGCCACTTCTTCATGCTGACCGGTTGGTTCCAAGTCGAATATCTCTCCATCAATCAGTTCGTAGCGGTTATCATTACCATACTGGGTAAGGAACTCATCAACGCTAAACGGCTTTTGTTGTGTGAGCCGGTCGATCGCAAGAGCCATGGGTTAGCTTAGCCTAATCAATACCTTCAGTCTACCAAATTGAATTTTTACTAGATGCACAGCGAATTAAGCCTTCGCTTGATCAGCCTTTCCGTTAAACCTCAGTCGAACCAAATCTACCGGGCTGACGCAACCTGGCAGACTAGGAACTTCTACGACAATGTAACCATCTTCCCCTTGAAAAAGTTAGACCTTATGCTGTTGAAGCTGGGGCAATGTTATGACTATTTTCTTGAATTCCTCCGTTAAGTAAGCTTTACTACGGCCTGGTTATTGAGTAGCGTATTGCCGGTGAGAATGTCTTCTACGGTGATGCGCAGGAGGCGATCGCTATCCACCGAAAATAGCAGCCGAACGCGATCGGTGCCAGGGAAACCGGGTGGGTTGAGTTGGGCAATGGTGCGGGCGCCGTCTTTGTCATTAAGGAGTTGGACGATACGGCTGGCCTCGGTCATCTGGCGCGTCACCAGGCGACCGTTTTCAAAGTACACCTCGGTTTGGGTGGTGGCTTCGCCCAGTTCTCCGATGATTAGCTCAAGGCTGGGCTGCTTGTCTACGGAGGCTCCCAGGGTTAGTTCTACGGGTGTGTTCATGGGGTAAGGCTGCCCCTGTTTAATAATGGGATGCCAGCCGTGGCAGTTGTTGCGTCGATCCCAGTAGCGAATGCCGTAGCTGTGGTACAAAAAATCCTCCAGTTCCAGGCCCAGATCAAGCTGGAGAGCGCCCTGGGCCACGGCCTCAAAGGGGCGATCGGCTTTAATTTTCTCTGGGGGAAACTGTTGTTTTACCCAACCTTGCACCGCCGGAATTTGAGCCGTGCCACCCACCAGTAGCACCGCTTCGATATCCTCTGGGCCAACGCCCTGGCGGCGAGCCTGTTGTAGCACTTGAGCCAGGCCGTTATCAAGGCGCTCAAAGAACTGATTTTGCTGAAGAATTTGCTCAAACTGGTTGCGGCTGAGGGCCAGGTCGTAGGTTTCCAGGGTTTCGTCGTCAAAATAGGCTTCCTGGGCCGTCTGGGCCTCAGAAAGGCGGATCTTGAGCCGTTCAGCTAATCGCTGCGTAACGGGAGAAATGGGTACGCCCTGTTGTTGATGGAAGTAATCCACCAGCCAATTGTCCAGGTCGGCTCCGCCCAGGTTTTCCCCAGCTTTGGCCAGCACTCTAGCCGTTTGGGGTTTTGCGCCGTATCTTGCGCCATAGATTTACGGCCCCATTTGAGCATAAACCCCAGGGGTGGGCGCTCCGCTGGAGCCGCCAGTTGTACCAGCGACCAATCTAGGGTGCCGCCGCCAAAGTCCAGCACTAGCAGGGTGCGTTCCTGGCTGAGGCCGTAGCCCAGGGCGGCGGCGGTGGGTTCGTCGATCATCCTGACCTGGCCAATATCCAGAGTCTCGGCTAGTCCCCCCAACCACAGGCGATAGGCTTCAAAGCTATCCACCGGCACCGTAAACACTAGGCTGTCCTGATCGCCTGAAATTGCCCTGGCCTGGGCTAGAACCGTCTGCAAGAACCACCGCCCCACCTGCTCAAAGGACAGCGTTTGCCCCTCTACCTCTGGCAAAAAGCCCTGCAACGGTGTGCCAATACCGCGCTTAAAGTTGCGGAAAAAGCGTGGGTCAGTGGTGATATCCAAACCGCGATCGCGCACCGCCTGCCCTACCACCACCCCCTCAGCCCTGGGCTGCTGAACGTATACCAGACTGGGTACCAGCGGCGGGTCTGCGCCTAGAACCAGGCTTAGCCCCGGCAAGGCGAGGGTTTCTGGGCTTTGGGAAGCGGCATTCCAGCGGGCAATTACGGTGTTGCTGGTACCAAAATCAACGGCAAGGGGCATGGTTAACGAGAAAACTCACTCTAATGGTCAACCCAATTGTCAACCTAATTGACAACGCTACACGGCTTAGCTGGCCAGAATCAGCGAGAACTCCTTGGCCTTGGCAACGACCGAATGACCACCGTGAGTATCGTAATCACTGTGATAGGAATAACGAACACCAGCATGATTTGGCTGAACAGATGTAGCTGATCGTGCTCAGCGGCTCTGAGAAGTAAATAAATGGTGTAAGCCACGTAGTAGCCAATGAACACTACCCCCTCCCAGCGGGCAATGATGTTGCCAGTGGCAAAGATGGGCACACAGGCCACGGCCACGGCCACCATCACAGGCAAGTCAAAATTTAGCACCGCCTGGGGAATAGCCACCCCTACCCCTGACACCATAGAGGTTACGCCCAGCACGACTAGAATGTTGAAAATGTTGCTGCCAATCACATTGCCTACGGCAATATCTCGCTCACCGCGCAGGGTTGCCACTAAGGAGGTCGCTAACTCTGGCAACGAGGTACCCGCCGCGACAATGGTTAAACCAATGACGAGCTGGCTAACCCCAATGGCTCTGGCAATGTCAACAGCACCCGAAATAAATAGCCGCGAGCCCCAGAGCAAGGTAGCCAGGCCCAGCCCCATCAACCCCAAATTAACCAGCCAGCCTAATTTAGCTGGCGGTTTAGCGCCATATTCCTGCTCGTATTCCGCCTGCACCTCAACATTGGTTTCTTTGCGGCTCAAATAAATCAAAAAGACGGTATACAATATGCCGCCAATTAGCAGGATGGCGCCATCCGAAAATTGCAGTTGGCCATCCAACGAGAAGAAAAACAGCAGTATTGAGACGCCAATCATAATTGGCACGTCTAAGCGAATTAACTGCTGGGCCACGATAAGCGGAGCCGCCAGGGCCGATAACCCCAGAATGACTAGGACATTGAAAATGTTGCTGCCAATGACATTGCCCAGGGCAATATCACCCTGCCCCGCCAGGCTTGACTGTATGCTAACGGCCATTTCTGGGGCGCTGGTACCGTAGGCCACGATCGTTAGGCCAATAATTAACGGAGAGATACCAAACATCGCCGCTAGTCGGGAGGCTCCTCTAACCAGCGCCTCAGCTCCTACCACCAATAACCCGCCCCCAGCAATCAGCAAAAGGATGGCAACAATCATGCTTACAGTCTCACTTGTCTAAACGTAGGCTTAAGGCTAGAACGGCCAAAAGGTCTGAAATCAAGTTTAGGATGAACCTGTTCTTAATCGGCAAACCCGCCGCTTGAACTATGGCTCAAGGGCAAAGCTTTAGTATGTCTGATTTCGTTGCATCCGGTGATAATTCTAGGAACTTAGCTCCCTGGCGTAGCCCGCTGGCCCGTGCCCTACACCGCAACCGCAGCCGCCCCTACAGCCGCTACTTTCAACTGGCCACCGTGCAATCCAATGGCCGCCCGGCTAACCGTACTGTGGTGTTCCGTGGGTTTTGGGCGGAGGGCAATGGCTTGCTCTTCGTTACCGACCAGCGCAGTCAAAAAGTCAACGATCTATCCCACTGTTCCTGGGCTGAGGCTTGCTGGTACTTTACCCAAACCCGCGAGCAGTTTCGCCTAGCCGGAGCCGTCACGCTAATTTGTCACAACCAACCCGATCCGGCCCTACAACAGGCCCGCCAACAGAGCTGGGAATCTCTGTCTGAGCCGGGTCGTCAGTCTTTTTACTGGCCAGTGCCAGGGCAACCTCGCCATTCTGGGGAAGACTTCTACCCTGCGCCAGGGAGTCCAGCGCCAACGCCGCCGCCTACGTTCTGTCTGGGCTGGTTAATGCCCGATACCGTGGATCACCTTGAATTGCGAGGTGATCCTCAAAACCGCACGCGCTACGAAGTAATAGAAGGCCAGTGGCAAGCCATAGCCGTAAATCCCTGAACCCAGGGGGCGGAAGGTGGAGGATGGCAATTGCCAATCCAAAGGTCAAAAGTCAAAAGTCAAAAGCGACCCTAGGGCAGCGAAGGGAGGGAGCCCTTGACAATTTGAGACAAAATTTATTAGCCTAAACTCATAACGAGTATGAGTTAAAAGGTTTGATTGATATTCCCCTGACTGGAGATTGGTGAATGGTAAAGTTTGTGGGTATTGCCGGGAGTTTGCGGCCTGAGTCTTACAGTCAGTTGGCTTTGGGGTTGGCGGGCGATCGCCTGCGGGCGTTGGGGGCCGAGGTTGAGCTGCTCGATCTGCGCCAGATGAATTTGCCCCTCTGCCACGGGGGTAAGGACTATGTGGACTATCCCGATGTTGAGCGTTTGCGGCAAGCATTTCACGAGGCCGATGGCTTTGTGCTGGTCACGCCGGAGTACCACGGCAGCGTTAGCGGCGTTTTGAAAAATTCCCTGGACTTGATGAGCTTTGACCAGTTGGATGGCAAGGTGGCTGGGCTGATCAGCATCCTGGGTGGTCAGTCGAACAGCAACGCGCTGAACGATTTGCGAACGATTTTGCGCTGGGTGCACACCTGGGTCATCCCTGAACAGGTGGCCATTGGGCAAGCCTGGAAAGCCTTTGACGACCAGGGTAAGCTTCTGGATGAGAAGCTCTCCCAGCGGCTAGATGCCTTTGCTCAGAGCCTTTACGACAATACCCGTAAGCTGCGCGGGGTGGATTAGCGGTGCTGGGCTAGCCGGAGCAAGGTGTCTTGATCGTCAAGGAGCCTGATGTTTAGAGCGGTAAAACCTACGGTAATTGATCGCTAAAATAGGCTTAATCCCGGTAAGCAGGTTTTATGGCACCCACCCCATCGGCATTGGTTACTAAGCCCATTAGCCACCTCCAGTTGGCACCGGGGAGCGTGCTGCAAATACCTGGGGTAAGTTGGAGCGAGTTTGAAGCGGTCTTAGAAGAGCTAGGACATCATCGGGCTGAA
>JAAUUR010000154.1 GCA_012031045.1 Leptolyngbyaceae cyanobacterium SM2_5_2 | reverse complement strand
CGCATGCCGTAGAGAGCGGTTACCCGCTGCCCACTGGTGTCAAACTCGGCCCCTTTGAAGGCGGTCATCGTCGCCCAGCGGCTTTGGTCAGCCGTGGCCTTGGCCTCCTGCAAAAGCTGACCAGCGGCCAGGGCACCCGCCTCCGGGGGAAAGCAGAGCGTCCCCACCCAGCAGCTATTGATTGCCGAGACGGGTCTGATATTTCCCGTCGGGCTCCAATCTGGCAAATGTACCACCTGCTGCTTAATTAAATTACGAAAATGCATCCAGCTAGGGGAAAAGTTGTTGGCCTGGCGCATTCGCAAGGATTCATCCAGGGCTGATACGCCTTGGGAACTGATCTGCCCACCCAGCCAGGGACTGACCTCAATTAAACAGGTTTGTGCTCCTGTGGCCATGGCGTGGGCCGCCGCCGCTACGCCCCCAAGGGAGCCACCGATGACGGCAACCTGGCACTCCCAGATTTCCGGGGTGGCCGGCAGGGGGTGAAGTTGAGGCCGACCGTTGAAGTGCTTGGCTTGGGGTAATCTGGACAGTTGCAACCCTGGAGAGACGGGCTGGTAAACCGGATCGACCGACGCAGGTGATAGACGGGAAGCCATTAACCCAGCCAAGGCACCGCCCCCAAAGGTGGCGATCGCCAGCGCCGATAATCCTTGCCACTTCACTAGCCACCGTCTGCTGCTCACCTCTGCTGGGCTCCCCAATCAATGCCAAGGTTCTAACACACCCCCCCTGAAGCGGAACGACAATTTAGCCTCATCGTTAGATTTAGCCATCCCCAGGCTGAGTAGAGGTAACCATCCTTAAGCCGGGTTCAAAGTTGGCCTTTCATCCCTAGCGCAACCTGGTAAAGTACCAGAGGCTAGATGTATTCAGGTTGTGGTTACAGCGGGCGGCATGAATAGCGATTTTTCTTCCTCTAACGCAGAGGCTTTGTCATCCTTCTCTACCCAATGGAATGATGACGCGGCCACATCCACCGCCGACGATAGAACTACCTTGCTCTCGATAGAGGCTGTCCAGCGCTACCTCAACCGTTCACGAGCCTCGGTCTATCGCTACGCCAATACCGATCCCGACCTGCTCAACCCCCCCTACGATCCCAAAAAACTGAACCCCGAAATCCGCAGTAACAAAGATGCTCCGCTGGAGTTTCGGCCCCAGGAAGTACGTCGGTTTGCCGAGGAGGTGCTGGGGTTGAACCCAACCATTCAGGTGCAGCCCCTCCCCGAAACCGTAACGATTAGCCTGCTTAAACAAATTTTGCAGGAGCTAAAAGCCATTCATACGCTGCTCGAAACCCAACAAGCGAAAGACCCTTAACCCCCCCACGGGCTTATCGCTTCTAGAGCGGGAATGCTAAACTAAAGGCTGAGCTAGGTTGGTTATCTTAGCCGTAGCCTAGATTGAAACCCTAGCCCAGATTGAAAGTTGTTATCAAGTGTTGGCAATGGTTAGCCAATGTGTTCTGAGCAACGGTTTCTAGGTGTGAGTTGTTTATGATTGTCTGATATAAGGGTCTATGGCGATTTAATTTATGGGCTAGTACAGAGCGAAATTTGGAGCCTGTTCGTTGTTTCTACTTAAGCCCGCTTTGCTGATTTCAGACATAAGATTGTATGGATTCTGCCAGTCAACCTGACACATCCCCTGTTGAACCACCTAGTATTTTTTTCCAACTTGCTTGGTATCGTCATCGCCGTGCTGACGCTTACCCTACCGATGATGGTGATTGTGCACTATTCATCGGCCCAGGGCATTGCTCCTCAGCCAACGACGTTGCCTTCCCCTCGGTCGGGCCGTTAGCCGTAGGCAGTTAACCTGTTCTACGACACTATGGTTAGCTCGTAGGGGCATAGGCCATAGGCGAGTTTCCACGTCAGGGGAAACTCGCCCCTATTTCCTCCGATTGGTCAATGCTCAACCCGGCAGTGCCCTAGTTTTGCTTGAAAAGCCGATTGTTGGCGTTATCCAGCAATTGTATAAAGGGGCGGCGGCCTAGCGGCACAAGGGATTCGAGATTAATTTCCCTGGCCGATCGCACCAATAGTCCGGCGGTGGCCAAACTGGCGACCATTGAACTACCTCCATAGCTAACTAGAGGAAAGGGTAACCCTGTGGTAGGTAATACCCCGGTGGCCACCCCAATGTTGAGGATGGCCTGCCCCACCAGCACCACCATGGCCCCCACGGCTACCAGCTTGTGCAGGGGTTGGGAAACTCGCAGCGCCACCACCAGGGCCAGGCTGGCGTAGGTGGCTAATAACGCTAGCAGCAACAAGCACCCAATGAAGCCAAATTCCTCAGCGTAAACAGCGAAGATAAAGTCCGTGTATTGAATGGGCAAGGCAGAGAGCTTTTGCTGAGACAGGCCAAATCCTTCGCCCCAGAACCCCCCAGAACCAATGGCTAGCATACTCTGAATTAGCTGATACCCTTGATCCCCAGGGTCGGCCCAGGGGTTGAGAAAGGAAATAATGCGCTGACGCTGGTAGGTTTTAAAGCTGATGCTGACCACAGCGGTTAGGATGCCGCCAATGGCTGTCATGGCCATATAACGGTAGGGCAGGCCAGAGGCCAGGGCAATCAGCCACAGAGTTAACCCGCAGATGGCCGCCGTACTGAGGTTGGGCTGGAGCAAAATGGCCGCCAAAATAGCGACAAAAACCCCTAGCCAGGTCAACCGTGTCTGCCAGGTGAGTTGAGGCCAGCGACCAAACAACCGCGCCCCTTGAAGGACAAGACACGGTTTAATCAACTCCGAGGGCTGAATCATAAACGGCCCCAGAGGTAGCCACCGAGTTGCTCCGTTGACCGTTACCCCCAGGGAAGGAATTAGGGTCAGCAGTACTAATCCCAGCAACACCAGCAACATCGCCCCCGATAGCTTCAACAGATAGTCTAAGGAGGTATGCACAATACGGTTAAATACCACCAGCCCAGCTACCACCCACATCATCTGCACAAAAACGTAGTGCAGCCCGTAGCCCCGCTCAGCCACGGATACGGAGTAGGACGCAGAAAAGAGCACCAACAGCCCCAGCCCCAGCCACAAAAAGGTCAACCAGCGCAGCCAGCGAGCCTCGGCTGACCACTGGGCCACTGTGGGGTCAACCCAGGGGACGAATAACGCAAATCTCAACGTGTGCTACCTCAATTTTTAGGGCCAAGTATAGCTGAGCCGACCAAACCTAGCACAGCCCATCCTGACAATCTTTCGTCCAGGGAATTTCCTACCCAGGATGTAACACCTTACTATGGTCTGCTACGGCAATTTAGTAATCGCCACCAACAGAGCTATCCTGCGCTCCACTAAACATAGAGCATTCCAGGAGACTTCACTCGATGGCTAAATTGGTGGCAATTGGCGACAGCCTCACCCAGGGCTTTCAGAGCGGCGCGATTTTTCGCACTGACCTGTCTTACCCCGCCCTGATGGCTCGATCTATGGGCCTTAAAATTCCCTCAGAGTTTCCGATTCCGTCCTTTCCGGGTAGCGGCTTACCGTTCAACATTGAGGACGCCCTGCGGGTGATGGAAAAATCCCTCGGTGCAGAAATCGACAATATGGAATGGGTGCTGCGGTTTCCTACCCTGCTGCACCAGTACGCCGACAGCATAGAAGACCTCTACGAACGGGGGGCTGGGGCGCGTCCGCTCTCCTTTGGCGGCAGCTACCACAACCTGGCGGTGTGGGGCTTTAAGGTAATGGATAGCTTTGCCGTAACCTCCCAGTACTGTGACCAAACCATCAAGCGGGAGGAGGGCTGGCTGGAGGATGATTTCGTCGGGCTCCCCTCTGGGGCTATGTACCGCACGGCCAAGCGGGTGTTAAACCCCAGCGACAATCCTGACAAAGCCAGTTGGAACCAGCTAGATAACCTCAAGGCGATTGTGGAACAAGACGGAGAGCTGGACACTTTGATTCTCTGGCTCGGTTCTAACGACGCTCTGGGCACTGTTATTGACCTGAAGCTGAAGGATATGGCTGATGCTGATGTTCAGAAACTTGAGGCTGATGGATTAGTAAACGACCCGGTCACCCGGCGCCAGTGGAACCTGACCAACCTGGGCCTCTTTCAGCAAGACTTTACCCGCCTGGTGGATGCCATCGTTGGAATTGTGCCTACTAGCACCCGGATTTTTGTCGGCACCGTTCCCCACGTCACCATTCCGCCAATTGCTCAGGGAATTGGCCCCTTTGACGGCAAATACTTCAAATACTACGGCAGCTTCTACACCAACACCCAAGATCACCGCGATCCCCCCCGGCAGCGCCATCTGACCCAGCCGGACGTGATGGCTATTGACCAGCGCATCGACGACTTTAATGCCGTGATTCGTCAGGTGGTAGGTCGTCAGGGGAGCCAGTGGCAGATGGTGGAAATCGGTATCGTGCTGGATGCCCTGGCCGTCAAGCGCAACAACCGCTCCAATGCGCCCGGTCTGCCACTGGTAGACTACTACACAGCCAAGGGTCGGCCCGACCATCCGCTGCTGCAACTCAAACCCGTGCCCAGTGTGCTGCGGTTTGACACCCAAAACGCCACCCGGCTCCAGGGCGGGCTGTTCAGTTTGGATTGCATCCACCCCACCACCGTTGGCTACGGGATTGTGGCCGAAGAGTTCTTGGCTGCCCTGCAATCCGCCGGTGTTGCCGGAGCCGATCCCTTGAATGTGGACTGGCCAGCCCTGATTGCTCAGGATACTCTCATCCAATCTCCCCCCAAGCTCTGGGATGATATTCTGGCCGCCGCCGAAAAAAATGCCATCATCTGGGATTTGCTGCTGGGCTTTATGGGTTAGCCTATCCCGGTTCATGGGCAGAGTTTTGCCTGCGGAACACCCACAGATTCCCAAATCGGACTGGATGCAGGATGAAACTTTGCTTTAATCGCGATTGCTGCCATCATCTAGCCACTATCGAAACCGCTGAATGGCTGGTTACCAATGGCATCGGTGGCTATGCCTCTGGCACGGTAGCCGGACTGCTCACCCGCCGCTACCACGGGTTGCTGGTGGCGGCGCTGAACCCACCCCTGGGCCGCACCCTGCTGCTGACCAAACTAGAAGAACGGGTTAGTACTGGCGGGCAAACCTACGAGCTCTCCACCAATCGCTGGGCTGATGGTGCCATTAACCCAGTCGGCTATCACTTGATTGACCACTTTGAGCTGGATGGCACCCTACCCAGGTGGCAGTTTGCCCTGGGTGATAGCCAGCTCGAAAAGCGCCTGTGGATGGAGCCAGGCGCGAACACGACCTACCTGAGCTATGCGGTGCTGTCGGGTGGTGGGCCGATGCACCTTACCCTCCATGCTCTGATCAACTACCGCGACTATCACGGAGATACCAGGGCAACAGATTGGCCCATAGCTACAGAGCAGGTTTCCCACGGTATCAAGATCACGGCTTTTGCTGGTGCCACTCCACTCTATCTCTTGGCCGATCGTGGAGAGATTAGCCTTGCCTACACCTGGTACTACGGCTTTGATCTGGCCGTAGAGCGGTATCGAGGATTGACCGATCGCGAAGACCACCTCCAAGCCGCGACTCTTACGGTCACCCTGCAACCGGGGGAATCCGTCACCCTGGTGGCCAGTACAGAACCGGCTCCCGATCTAGATGGGGCCAGCGCTCTAAAACGGCGACGGGGCTACGAACAATCTATTCTGGCCCTGGGCACCCAGCTGCAGCCAACGGCCCCCAACTGGGTACAGCAATTAAGGCTGGCGGCAGATCAGTTCATCGTCCAGCGGGCTACGCCGGTAGACCCTGGCGGCAAAACCATCATTGCGGGCTATCCCTGGTTTAGCGACTGGGGCCGCGACACGATGATTGCCCTGCCGGGCCTCACCCTGGCCACAGGCCGTCCCGATATCGCTCGCTCCATTCTGCTGACTTTTGCCCAGCATATGGATCGGGGTATGCTACCGAACCGCTTTCCCGATGCTGGCGAAGTGCCGGAGTACAACACCGTGGATGCTACCCTGTGGTACTTTCAGGCCGTGCGGGCTTACCATGCCGCCACCGGAGATGATCAGCTGCTAACCCAGCTC
The DNA here is from genome assembly GCA_012031045.1 of Leptolyngbyaceae cyanobacterium SM2_5_2. Taxonomy (GTDB): domain Bacteria; phylum Cyanobacteriota; class Cyanobacteriia; order Phormidesmidales; family Phormidesmidaceae; genus Nodosilinea. Next base: position 4,775 of record JAAUUR010000154.1, on the reverse strand, counting down.
TATCCAGTACTGGCCGATAGCCTGGCCTGGCACCAGCGTGGCACCCGCTACCACATCCAAATGGATGCGGACGATGGCCTGCTCTACGCCGGAGAGCCAGGGGTGCAGCTGACCTGGATGGATGCCAAGGTGGGCGATTGGGTGGTAACGCCGCGCATTGGCAAACCGGTAGAGGTGAATGCCCTGTGGTACGGGGCGCTGCGATCCCAGGCCCACTTTGCCCGTCACCTGGGCTACCCCAGCGCCCCCTACGACACCCTGGCAAACCAGGCGGCCATCAGCTTCTGTCGCTTTTGGAATCCCTCCACCGGCTACTGCTACGATGTCCTGGACGGCCCCGATGGCGATGATCCAACCCTGCGGCCCAACCAAATCTTTGCGGTATCGCTGCCAGATGGCCTGCTCAGTAGCGAACAACAGCGCCGGATTGTGGAGGTTTGCCAAACGTACCTGTTAACCCCTGTAGGGCTGCGCTCCCTGTCGCCCAGCCATCCCCACTACCAGGGTCACTACGGCGGCGACCAGCGCCAGCGGGATGGCGCTTACCACCAGGGCACGGTCTGGGGCTGGCTGCTTGGCCCCTTTGCCCTGGCCCACTGGCGGGTGTATCAAAATCCTGCCGAGGCTTTGGCGTTTTTGGAGGGCATGATCCCCCACCTCAGCAGCCACGGCCTTGGCACCATCAGCGAAATCTTTGATGGCGACCCACCCTTTACCCCCCGTGGCTGCTTGGCCCAGGCCTGGTCAGTGGCAGAAACCTTACGAGTCTGGGCAGAGCTAGGACGATGAGCAACTAGACCTCTCCAATAATTGCCAGAATAAGGGCTGAAGCCCTTACTACGAGCCCATCAGAAATCTTTTCTGGAGAGGTCTACTCAGCGGGGACGCCGAGCCCTTAGCCGGTATTAATTTACTGGATCACCGCGCAGGCAATGCGACCACCAGAACCACCAATGGGTTGTGAGATGTGATCGTCCTTATTGGTATGGATAACCAGCGCTGAGCCATCCTCATCGACCAGGTTGGCCGGGCCAGCGGCGAGGGTGACCAGGTTGCTGTAGAGTTCAACCTCCACCGTGCCATCGGCGGCTACTACCAAGTTGGGTAGGTTGCCTTCATGGGGGCCATCGGCATTGCGAAAGCCGTGGGGCGTATCGAAGGGGTTGACGTGGCTCCCAGCCGATTTGAAAGCCGTTAGATCTGAGCAATCCCCAACGGCATGGAAATGCAGACCGTGGTAGCCCGGCGGTAGGTCGGTGGCCTTGAGGTTAATTAAGACACCATCCGTCACCGGCTCAACCCGAACCGTACCAATAGCCATCCCGTTGTTATTGAGCAAATCGACCTGGATAGTTTGGGGATCAGCCTGGGCTGGCCCTGTCAGCAGTAGCCAAGCCAACCCAAGGCTGAGACAGAGCATCGTTAATTGGTGGAAGCGCGATCGCATAGCAGATTAGGGGGAAAGAACCCCCTTAATTTACCGCTCTCTGGGCTTACCGCTCTCGGCAGACTTCCCAAGGTTCCAGCACCCTAGCGGGCTACCGGGTCAACCGCACCTCAACCTGGCTGGGGTTACCCTGGGTTAGCACCGCAACGCGAGTGGTATTGATGAACCGAAGTTGACCCGCTAGGCTAATCCTGGCCTGCACCGCGTAGGTAAAGCGCGGGTCAATTTGCTCTGGGTTGTAGACCAGCTCAAAGGGAATCGGCACCTGCCGCCCCCCAGTGATGATGCTTTGACTGGCCAGGGTAATGGCCGGTGCGTCGGCCCGGCTGACATCCACCAGGCTAACCTCCACCACGGCATTAGCGGGCAAGGCAATACGCGGCAGATAGGTGATGGTACCAGTGACAGTTCCCACGTCAGTTTGCACCTTGTTATTGATTTCAAGAGTTTGGGCGCCATCCGGGGCAACCGTTACGGTTACTGGCGGTCGCCCTGCAGCGGTTGAGCCGAAGTAGGTGTAGGCAATTTCCTCAACGGCAGAAATCGCTACGGCCCGCACTCCGTCTAGCACTTGCTGCCCAGTAGCCCGATTGAACAGGTTAATGTGAGGCTGTTGATTCTGGGTAAACACCCGCACTCCGTAGGTAGCCGTGTTTGAAAAAACCAGGGTGCCATCAGGTACCCCACTGGGCACCCGTTCTGGCGTGGGTAACTGGGCCAGTTCGCTGAGGGTGCGGCCATCGACCACAAAAGCCCGGTTGATGACCTCGGTTTGGGTCAACTGAGGCACGATGATGCGCTGGTTTTCAATGGTGATGGGGCTATTGAGCAAAAGGCGTTCACCCAGTGCCACTGGGGCTAGGGCCTGAGCTGCCCCGTCAATGTCCATAACGGCGGCCACATAGGTGGTTAGGGCTGTACCGTCACCGGGCACCACGCCGAAAATAACCGCCGCATCGTCTTGGCCATCGCCATCAATATCTCCAAAGGCTAGCCAGTTAGGTTCATTCACCAGGGAGACCACAAATTGACCATTAGGATCCCGATATTCGCCGTTTTGCAGGGTAACGGCGATGTACTCAGAGGTGTCTGAAGTGCCAACAGGCACGATGAAGGTGCCGTTTTGTAGCGTCTGCCAGCGATCGCACCAAGCCTGCTTTTCCGGTGTAAATACCTCGCAAGTCAGGCAGTTGTACCAGTTGGGGCTGGGTTCAGCCATGGCTCTGGCCGCCGGTAAACCCACCAGCCCAACCAAAAGCAAACCCCAGCCGACTCGCTGGGGCCAATGTTGTCGTGTCATGAATTAACCTCACATCCACATAAATGACCGAATTCTCACTTTACCGAGAACCTGGCTTGCCATTACGGGAGTTACAGTTTTAGAAACAAAGCCCACCCTGAGTAACAAAACCAATCACCATCAACTAACCGACCTACTGCACCCCCTGCACAGCATCACGGTAGTTCCATTAGCTACTGCCCTCATTGTTTAAGCACAATCCCTACTAAGCCAATAGACCCACTGATCGCTAGCCCAGCGCTAAGGCCCCCGACCCACTTCACCACATCCCAGGTTCTGGCTTGTCACTGCTGCCCCTGTTGCTGAAGGGGGTAGTAACCAGGTTAGCCCAGCCAACAATGTGCTGTTGAAGGTTAGGCAATAGGGTTGAGAGGGGCCAATGGCTTTAGTTACCGCAACACCGTCGTGATAACGACCGTTAGCGTAGCCGACGCAATCAGGGTAAAGGCCAATTGCACTATCCATTGAGTCGCTTTTTGGTAGTCGCCAAAGCGTTCACTAAAGCGTCCAACATCCTGATTAAGCTTCTCAAACTCCTGGCCCAGCTTGTCAAACTCCTGGCCCAGCTTGTCAAACTCCTGGCCGAGCTGTCCAAACTCCTGTCTAAGCTGCCCTACCTCCTGGCTAAGGTGCTCATCATTTGTTGTAGGCGCCCTAGTTGAGCGAGTACCTGCTGCTCAAAACTTTCTGGGGGTTGAGTAGATGCTGTCATACTGGCCTCAGTTACCTACGATTCTACTACGTGGCTTTGGTCTCCTTTCCTGTGTCTACCCAGAGGCCGCAGGCTGTCGTCAGTTGCTTCATCAAACGTTGATGTCTGCCGCTACAAATCCAGAACTTTTGTGCGGAGAGATTTTAAGACTTTGTTACGATATACACAAACGCGCACCCAGGAGAACCATCCCTCATGATTCAAACCCACGCTAAAAAGCCCGTCGTTATTTCTCCGTCCATCCTTTCGGCAGACTTTAGCCGCCTGGGCGAAGAAATTAAAGCTGCTGATGAGGCCGGTGCTGATTGGATCCATGTGGATGTGATGGATGGCCGCTTCGTGCCCAACATTACCATTGGCCCCCTGATCGTGAGCGCCATTCGCCCCATTACCCAAAAGCCTCTAGACGTTCACCTGATGATTGTTGAGCCGGAAAAGTACGTGGCAGACTTTGCCAAAGCTGGAGCCGACATCATCTCCGTCCATGCTGAGCACAATGCCTCCCCGCACCTGCACCGCACCCTGGGCCAAATTAAAGAACTGGGCAAGCAAGCCGGGGTCGTGCTCAACCCCTCCTCTCCTTTAACCCTGATCGAGCACGTGCTGACCTCTGCGACCTGGTGCTGATTATGAGCGTCAATCCCGGCTTTGGCGGTCAGAGCTTTATCCCTACGATGGTGACCAAAATCCGCGCCCTGCGGGAGATGTGTGATGAGCGTGGCCTCGACCCCTGGATTGAGGTAGACGGTGGCCTCAAGGTCAACAATACCTGGCAAGTGCTAGAAGCTGGAGCCAATGCCATTGTGGCCGGGTCTGCTGTATTCAATGCCCCCGATTATGCGGCTGCTATCGAAGGCATTCGCAACAGCAAGCGGCCTACCCCAGAGTTGGCCGCCGTTTAACCCAAACCAACTGACGGGATAGCTCCGTTAGTAATCCACCACTAACTAGCCACGGCCCGATCTGGAGATTGGGCCGCTTTTTTAGCTGGCCCCCGCTCTCCGAAACAGATTGGGCCTTTTCTGTAGTTCTCTCTATCCACATTGGGAGCCTACGATTATGCACGGGTGCACAATTCTGATTTCAACTCAAACTTCGACCCAGGCCAGCTACGATGGACGAGGCTCAGGCCGCTAGAGACTAGTCAGAGGTATCAGCATAGGCCGGAGTTTAAGCTCAGGAATTTAGGAGTTAGGAGTTAGGAGTTAGGAGTTAGGGGCTAGGAGATTGCAGCCTTCTAGCTCCTAAATTCCTGAATTCTGACCACTTACTAGGAGATTTTTCTGAAGCCGGGTTTCTGGTAAATGTTAGTTAAG
>JAAUUR010000153.1 GCA_012031045.1 Leptolyngbyaceae cyanobacterium SM2_5_2 | reverse complement strand
CATGGTTGAAAAGGGCCACAGCCCAGAGGAAAACCAGGTATCCAGCACGTCGGGATCCCGCACTAGGTCTACCCACTCGCCAAAGCGTTCCGCACCCTTGGCTCTAGCTTCGGCTTCCGTCGTAGCCACCACAAAGGGGGGTGTGGTCGGTAATTTCTCCGCCGGTTTCGCTAACCGCGTACCAGGCCGGAATTTGATGCCCCCACCAGAGCTGACGAGAAATGCACCAATCCCGCAGGCTAACCAGCCAGTCGCGGTAAACCTTAGTCCAGCGATCGGGCACAAAGCGGGGTTCCTGACGGTTATCCAGGTAGTCCAGAGCTTGGTCGGCTAGGGGGCGAATTTTCACAAACCACTGGGTGGAGAGCAAAGGCTCAATGGGGACTTTGCCGCGATCACTGTAGGGCACCGTATGGTGATACGCCTCTACCTTAACCAGGAACCCTTCCTCATCCAGCCGCTGGACGACGGCTTTACGAGCCTCAAACCGATCCAGCCCTGCAAACGGCCCAGCCTGCTCGTTCATGGTGCCGTCTTTATTCATTGCCGTAATCATCGGCAGGTTGTGGCGCTGGCCCATGGCAAAGTCGTTAGGGTCGTGGGCGGGGGTCACTTTTACGCAACCCGTGCCAAACTCCGCCTCCACGTACTCATCAGCAATCACGGGAATTTCCCGATTCACAATCGGCAACAACAGGGTTTTGCCTACCCGATCGCGGTAGCGCTCGTCGTTAGGGTTCACAGCTACCGCAGTGTCACCCAGCATGGTTTCGGGGCGAGTGGTGGCCACTTCCAGGTAGCCAGAGCCATCGGTAAAGGGGTAACGGAAGTGCCAGAGATGGCCATCGACTTCCTTCTGCTCTACCTCCAGGTCAGACACCGCCGACTGGCTGGCCGGGCACCAGTTCACCATGTAGTTACCGCGATAGATCAGCCCTTCCTCGTAGAGCTGGGTAAACGCCGTCAACACCGCGTGGGATAGCCCCTCATCCATGGTGAAGCGCTCCCGTGACCAGTCTACTGACACTCCCAGCCTGCGGAGCTGGTTCACAATAGTGCCGCCCGACTCGGCCTTCCATGCCCAGGCACGCTCCAGGTAGCGATCACGGCCCAGGTCGTCTCGGCTCATCCCCTCGGCCTGAAGCTGCCGATCCAAAATAGCGCTGACGGCAATGCTGGCGTGGTCGGTGCCCGGCAGCCAGAGAGTGTTGCGTCCGGCCATGCGGTGATAGCGCACCAGGGTATCGATCAACGCATTCTCAAAGGCGTGGCCCATGTGCAGGCTGCCGGTTACATTCGGCGGCGGAATCACCACGCAGTAGGGCTCTCCGGGATGATCTGGATCGGCCTTGAAGACCTGTTTTTCTTCCCAGCGCGTCTGCCACTTGGTTTCGGTTTGAGTGGGGTCGTACTGGGCGGAGAGAGTGGGAATGGTGGCCGTCATGGCAAAACCTGGAGCAAGGGATATCGTTACAGACAGTTTACCTATCGATTCTGACATTTGGCGGCCCCATAGGCGAGGGTTCCCCAGGCGAACGCTAAGGATTTTAGAGAAGAACGTGCCGCTCACTCATAAAGTTGACCAACAGTACTCTATCGCTCAGGATAAGCTGACCATAGCCAAGTGTTCTTTGCCTCCTGCGTAGGTCTGTCATGTCTGTAGAAAGTTTGCTGGTTTTGCTACTGATTGTGGCTAATGGCGTGTTTGCCGCGTCTGAGATGGCCCTGGTTTCTGCCAATAAGGCTCGACTAGAGCAGCAAGCCCGTCAAGGCAACGCCAATGCGCGATTAGCCCTAAAACTCGCTAATTCTCCCAACGATTTCCTATCGACCGTGCAAATTGGGATCACGCTGATTGGCATTTTAAGTGGTGCAGTTGGCGGGGCTAAAATTGCCGATAACCTCAGGCTGACCCTTGATCAGGTGCCTGCGCTTCAGCCCTATAGCGACGTGCTCAGTCTGGCGGCGGTGGTTGGGTTGATTACCTATCTATCACTGGTCATCGGAGAACTGCTACCTAAACGCATTGCCCTCAGCTACCCAGAAGCCATTGCCAGTGTGACCGCTCAGCCGATGCAAGCGCTGGCCCGCCTGGCTACCCCCCTGGTTCAACTGCTGGGCACATCAACCCAGGCACTCGTGCGCCTGATTGGCCTACAAGACCGACCTGAAGCCACCATTACGGAAGATGAACTACGTCTGTTAATTGAGCAGGGCACCCAGGCCGGTACCTTTGAGGTGGCCGAGCAGGAAATGCTGGGTCGGGTGCTGCAACTGGGCGATCGCCCTATCCGCGCCATCATGACCCCCCGTACCGATACTTGACTGGCTGGATACCGCTGAGAGCTTAGATGAGCATCGGCAGACGGTTATGCAAATGCCTCACTCCTATTTCCCAGTCTGCGCTGGCAGTATTGACGACTGCGTTGGGGTGGTATCGCTCAAAAGCCTGTTAACCAGCTACCTTAACCAGCCGCAGCCAGCTACTGACCTTTTAGCCCTAACTCAGCCCCCTCTCTTTGTTGCTGACAATACCAATGCCCTGCGGGTGCTGGAGTTGTTCAAAGACTCTGGCACTCACTTGCCATGGTGCTGGATGAATACGGCGGCGTGGAAGGTGTAGTTACCGTCAACGACCTGGTGGAAGCTGTGGTTGGGCAACTGCCGAATCTTGACGAAGAAGAAGACCGATGATCATCAAGCGGGAAGATGGCTCCTGGTTGCTCGACGGTCTACTCCCCATTGATGATCTAAAAACCTTGATTGGCAGAGAACGGTTGCTGAATGATGATGAAGATTACCACACCCTGGCTGGGTTCATTATCAAACACATGGGGCAAATTCCCACCTCTGGCGACTTCTTTGAATGGGAGGGCCTGCGCTTTGAGGTGGTTGATATGGATGGGCGGCGGATCGACAAAGTGTTGTTGAACCAAATACTAAGATAATGCAAGCCGTAGGGTGCACCCGCACCAGCGGTGCACCACCCTAAATAATCCTCTACCCAAACACAGACCCTATAAGTTCTAAATGCTAGACCAGTCACAGATGCCGATTGTATCGGCACTCAAGCAAAGCGCCGAGCGATCGCACGCCCCTTTCTATGCACCAGGCCATAAGCAAGGGCAGGGAGCCTCGAACCTACTTAAAGCGTGGTTAGGGGAAGCCCTATTCCGGGCCGATTTGCCAGAACTGCCAGAGCTAGACAATTTGTTCGCCCCAGGGGGCATTATCCGCGAGGCCCAGGCGCTGGCCGCAGAAGCCTTTGGCGCAGATTACACCCACTTTTTGGTAAATGGCTCCACCTGTGGCCTTGAGGCCGCCATTCTAGCCACCTGTAACCCCGGTGATAAAATTTTGGTACCCCGTAATGCCCATCGTTCGGTAATTGCCGGGCTTATTCTGGCCGGAGCCATGCCGGTGTTTGTGTCCCCCCAGTACGAGCCAACGCTAGGGCTGGCCCTGGGTCTAGAGGTGGAAGCCATCACTAGGACGCTTACCCGCCATCCCGACATTCGAGCTGTGTTGCTGGTATCGCCTACCTACCATGGCATCTGTTCCGATGTAGCCGCGATCGCCCAGGTCGTCCATGCCCACGGCATTCCCCTGCTGGTGGACGAAGCCCACGGGCCACATTTTGGTTTTCATCCAGACCTGCCCACCTCTGCCCTGGCCCAGGGGGCTGATTTAGTGGTGCAATCTACCCATAAGGTGCTGTCGGCTTTCAGTCAGGCTCCATGCTCCACGGGCGGGGGCATACGGGTAGATCGCGACGCCTCCAGACCGCTCTGCAATTGACCCAGTCCACTAGCCCCAGCTACCTGTTGCTAGCCTCCCTCGATGCCGCCCGTCACCAACTAGCCACCGAAGGCAAGGCTTTACTGTCGAATACCTTAGCCCTGGCCCTAGACCTGCGGACGCACCTTGCAACAATACCTGGTTTGCGCCTTATCCACAAGGCAGGGGCGATGTTCTGTGCCAGCGTTAGCGATCTAGACTTAACCCGCCTGACAGTGGATGTTTCTGGCCTGTCTATCACTGGCTTGGCCGCCGATGAGATCCTCCACAACCATCTGGGGGTTACGGTGGAACTGCCCGAACTGCGCCATCTCACACTCATTCTGAGTCTTGGCAATACCCCCCTCGATAATGCACGATGTCTGACCGGTTCAAACCCTGGCTCAAACCTATGCCTCCCCCTCGGCCACCGCCGCTGCCCTGGCGCTCCCTGGCCCCTCAGTTCCCTCTGAGCCACCTTGCACTGTGCCTCACCTGTCTCCCCGCGAAGCCTTTTTTGCACCGGTAGAAACCGTGCCCGCCGCCGCCGCCGCCGGTCGTCTCAGTGCCGAAACTCTTTCAGCCTACCCCCCCGGCATTCCTACCCTGGTGGCGGGCGAGGAAATTACAGCAGCGGCCATGGCTCATCTCACAGCGGTCAAACAACAGGGCGGTTATGTGACTGGCTGTAGCGACCCTACCCTAGCCACGCTGAAGGTAGTTAGCCAGCCGCATTGAGCTTTGTCACCAGTTTCATCCCAATCTTTTAGGGTGTGTTGTCATTTAAACTCGCGGAAGCGGGTTATCCTAAACCCAGTCGGATCTAAATCCTCTGACCAATACAGCAGATGTTAATAGGCGAAGGCCATGGCTCAAGAGTTTGCTACTGGAATGCCCAGTGTGCGCCAAATTCAAACCCTGATTCGCGATCGCGCCAGAATTGAGGTCAAACTGCTAACCGGAGACCTTCTGATTGGCCAGGTGATTTGGCAAGATCTGGATTGTATCTGCCTTCAGGCTGATGATCAAAGCAAACATCAGATTTGGAAGCAAGCCATTGGGTTTTTGAAGTACTGATCTGGCTGGCAAGAGAAAGCCGTGAAAGGTTCATTATCTAGGAATGCGCTTAATCTCCAGGAAATCTCTCCAAAGGTAGAAGACAAGACACTGCTTAGTAAAAGTTTAACCTTGCCTAAATAGCACTCCTATCTCAGAAGAGATCTACATTTTTTCCATAACCTATTGCCTAGGGGATAAACCCTAATCTGAATCAAAAAATAGTCGAACATGGCCCACTTTATTTAGCGCCCATAACCTGAAACATCCTGTAACAAATTCAGATCCCCTTGACACTCTTCGTTTTTTTCATCTACCCTTAAAGAGTGGAACAAGTCAGCCTAGTCTGGCTGCATTTCTGTGCAGCTAGAGCGGGGGAACCAGTAAAGGGGCGTATTTCCGAGTTCTGTAGACCCAACTGAGGGTAATCGGAAAAGGGCATCTCTCAGCCCTAGCCCGTCAGCTAACCTCGTCGGCATTGAGGGAGACTGAACATTCAGCATTTTGCCAATGCGGTGATTGTTTCAGTGTCCTAGGTCGTGTTATCACGGCTTGTTCGCTGTTCGCCAACAAACTTTTAGGAGGGTTTCATGTCCGTTAAGTCATTCACCTCTCCATCTGTCCGAGTGGGGCAGCGCATTTCAGTTGAAAATCCTCTGCCTACCTGTGGGGCTCAGTCTTTGCTAAAGCCTATGATCAAGCGGTTAGAAGTGGCTCTGGGTCGCAGCGATTTGGCAGACACTATTGTGCTGCTGCCTGGCTCTAAACGCCCCGCCTTAGACTTAGCCTTAAAACGCAGGCTATTAACTTGGTGGTAGGTTATAACGGCTCTGCCCACAGCCAGAGCATCCTCGATTTAGCGCTGTGCATAGCCCACCAAACCCGGTTGGCAAAAGCTAACTCGGTGGTGGTGCATGTAGTCTATGTGGTTGATGCAACTCGCCCCAAAGCCATTGCCAATGCTGATTACATTCTCTGGCAGGCCCGCTGTTTGGCCAGCGAATGGCGCGGTTCCCTCAATGCTCACCTGCGGGTGGGGGGCGGTGGGTTCCGAACTGATTCAGGTGGCTAAGGAAGTCGAAGCCGAAGTTATTCTGCTGGGCTGCCACACGGCCAGTCACCCATTGGTTCAACAACTGGCTGAGCGAACTCCCTGTTCTGTGATGGGCTTACCTCGCTAAGGAAGTGGGTAATGTTTGGTCAGGCAACCAGGGCTAAAGGAAGGCTCTCTGCGTCTTCGCGACCCTAGGCGTCTCCCGATAACCCATGGAGCAATGCCATGGCAGTCTGGGCTTTGGCGACTGGCACAAACAAATGGTCATGGTAAAAGGCCGACACCGGGTTCACACTGATGTTGTGGCTAGCCAGGTGAGTCGTAATGGCGGCTAGAAAGCCAACAGCCTCAAGGCTAGAGTGCACCGAAAGCGTAATCATCGCAAAGACAGTCGTGTAGCTCAAACCGGAAGCATCCGCTTGGGACTGGGGCAAAATCAGCGTCAGTCCTTCTTTTTCTCTGAATAGCCCGATCGGGTGAAGGGTTGAGCCGCCATCAACCCATGGGGTACGTGCAAACACGTAGATCTCCTCTTGCAGCACGGGCTGCATCGCCCTTAGGAGTGTGCAAAGTTCTGTTTCTTCGGCCATTCTATTGATTGGGTCAGTTTGTTAGAAGCATAAAATACGAGTTAAGCGCAATTATGTCCTATCTACCCCTTGGCCACCTATTATGCCATTTAGCTTTCCGGGTATGAATCCCTATCTAGAACGCCCTGATCTTTGGATAGAGGTTCATGCCTGGCTGATTGTAGAGCTTGCTCGCACTTTAAATTCAGTTCTACAACCTAAATATCGAGCGGCTGTAGAACAACGAGTTTATACTGATCTTTTGCTAGTTGGTATTCCAGATGTATCCGTTGCGTATACTAAACCGGCAAAGCAACCAGAAAAGGTGAGCACTACGACCCTTAATCAACCTATTAAAGTAACGTTGCCAATGCCAGAGGAAGTTAGGGAAACCTACCTGGAAATTCGCCAGATTGATACTGGCAGAGTCGTGACTGTGATAGAAGTTTTATCTCCTAAAAATAAGCGCGCTGGCGAAGGACGCAATCAGTATAATGCTAAGCGCCTCAAGGTTCTAGAGAGTCTCAGTCATCTAGTAAAAATTGACTTGTTAAGAGCCGAGACCCCCTTACCTATGTCTGGCCAGGTTCAATCAGACTATCGAATTTTGGTTAGTCGTGCCCAAAATCATCCTGAAGCTGAACTCTATGCGTTTGGATTGCGGGAACCCATTCCCCTATTTCCATTGCCTCTGCAAGCGGGCGACGAAGAACCTATCATCAATTTGAACTTAATCTTGCAGGATGTCTACATCGCCGCCGCTTTAGATCTGGTAATTGACTATACTCAACAACCCAAACCAGCCCTTGAAGAAGACGATTTCCGGTGGATGAAAACCCTTCTGCCAGGTCAGGTTTAACCGGAAATACTGTAAGCCTTTTTGGAGGAGATGCGGGGCGCTCATTCTATGGTGCTAGTGCCTTAAATTTAGAGCCCAAAGCCCAGATTTACAGCTATCCTAACCTCCGCTTGGGATTAAGAACCGAGTGCAGTTCTGGCGCTGATGGCTAAGTTGTGCAAATCACCCACGGAGGGGAGGGGGGCTATGATATCTGGCTCGGTAGGAGGGTTGGCCTCTGTAACCGGTGCTGGTGCCAGTAGCCAGAGCAGGTATTCAATATTGCCCGCTGGCCCCACCAAGGGCGACCAGGTTACCCCCCGGTACTGCCAGCCTAGGGATAGTGCGCAATCCAGAACAGTGATGACGGCATCGGCCTGATCCTTTGGGTCGCGCACCACGCCTTTTTTGCCGACGCGATCGCGCCCTACCTCAAACTGGGGCTTGACCAACAGCACGGCCTCGCGGGGGGGCACCAGCAAAGCCCAAAAGGCAGGCAGCACTTTGGTCAGGGAATGAAAGAGACATCGATAACTCCCAGATCGGGCCGGGGGTCGGTGGGAGCATAGAGTTCTTCCGGCGTGAGGTGGCGCAGGTTGGTGCGTTCGCGCAGCACAACGCGCTCATCCTGCCGCAGCGACCAGGCCACCTGGCCATAGCCTACATCAACGCCGTAGACCTGCTCAGCCCCGGCTTGCAGCAGGCAATCCGTAAACCCCCCAGTGGAAATGCCGCCATCCAGGGCAATTCGCCCTGCCACTGGAATAGAAAATTCCGCCAGCGCCTTGGCCAGTTTCTCGCCCCCCCGCGACACAAGGGATTTTTCCTTCACCAGAATTTCGGCTTCCTGGGAAATTGGGGTGCCGGGTTTGTCGATAACGGCCTGGTTAACCTGCACCTCGCCTGCCTGAATTAAGCGCTGAGCTTGCTGGCGAGACTCGCATAGACCCCGCTCCACCAACAAAACATCCAGCCGCTGCTTAGGCACTGGCCTTCTCCGCAAGCCGACGCTGTTGTCGGTCGGCCAGTTGCTCCAGGTCTTGCTTAACCTGGTCTAGCCCAGCTTTAGTGCCCTGTTGGTCATAAAGGTCGCTGGCTTTAACCAGGGCTTGCACCGCCAGGCCATCGTTGCCCAGGTTGGCGCAGGCCAGACCGTAGTTATGGAAGGCCTCCGCACAGGCGGGTTCAGCGGTCATCACGGCCATAAATTCCGTCACCGCCCGGTTAAACCGGCCCCGCCGAAACGCATCGCAACCCGCTTGCAACTGGGTTCTGGCCCGCTCTCCCACCGGCACCGAAGCCACCCTGGTCCGCATCTTTGGCCAATCGACCCTCATCAATCGGCGTCTGGCGCGGGTGCGGGCCTTGCCGGTGGCCAACCTCGGCGCCCAAATCGAAGCGCTGGAGGCTGCCACGCGCCAGCTCTCCGCCGAGCAGCAACAGCTCATCCGCCAGGACACCTGGGGCCACCCCTACCTGGTGCGTGGCGTGGCGGGCAGTGGCAAAAGCCTGGTGATGGCCTATCATGTGGCCTGGGCCGTGCTGCGGCATCAGCGCAAAAATCAGCAGCTCACCCTGTTTGCGGCAGACCGCCACAGCATGCCGCGCGTGGCCGCGCTGTGCCTCAACCGCAGCTTTATCCCGCTGCTGGAACGCCAGATCGAAGACGCTTATCTTGAGCTTGCCGGGGCACCCCTGCCGCCGGGCGTGGTCACCATCAATCACCTGAACGGCCTGTTCTTTGAACTGGCCCGCGAGCACGATTTCTTCCACTACATCCCGGCCAACCGCGCCCGCGAGATGGGCAAACTGGCGGGCGAATATCTGGCTCAATTGGATGCGTTGAGCGACAGCCTGCTGGACCGCCTGCGCTTTGATGCCATGTTCATTGACGAAGGGCAGGACCTCCACCCCGAGATAATCCTGCTGTTGCACGCTCTGTTGCGCCCGGACCCCACCACCACCGAGCGCACCCTGACCATTTATTACGACGACGCCCAGAACATCTACGGGCACCAGCGCCCCACCTGGAGCCACTTTGGGCTGAACGTGGAAGGCGGGCGGGCGGCCTTCATGCGGACCTGCTATCGTAACTCGCGCGAGGTCATTGAGCTGGGCCTGAACGTGCTGCTGGGCACCGCCGCCGATGAAAAAACCCGCGTCCAGACCCGCCGCTATGCGGATATCTACACGCTCAAGGAAAAAGGGCTGGTGGAAGAAACGCCGCGCGGCTGGCGGGCTTACTTTGCGGAGCCTGCCGGAGAGCTGCCCCAGGTGCGCGTCTTCCAGAACCGCGCCGAGCAAACCGAATGGCTGGCTGCTGCGCTGGTCAACCTCACTTTAGAAGAACAGGTGCGGCCCGAAGACATCCTGGTGCTGGCCCGCACGGGCAGCGCCTTTCCCTACCTGGAAGAAACGGTCCGCCAGTTCAGCGAAGGGCGTATTGCGCTGCGGAGCGTGGGGCGGCAAACACCGCGACCACGCTGGACGAGCCGCTGCTCCTGCCCGGTCACCTCACTCTGAGCACCATCTACGCCGCCAAGGGCTACGACGCGCCGATTGCCTTTGTGATGGACACCGACCAGCTCGAGAAAAACGCCATCGGGCGCAGCATGTTCTACGTAGCCGCCACCCGCGCCAAGCGCTTCCTCATCGTGAGCGGCGTCAAAACCGCTGGGTCGCTGCTCAGCGAGGCGCAGGCGGTGCATCATGCGCTCTTTGGGGGCTAAGGCGCCCAGCGCCACCCCCAGCACCTAGCGGGCCTGAGCGCTGCCCAGCCCGGCCAGCAGGTGCCCGGCCAGCCTCCCCAGCGCTTCCACCTGATAGCCGCCCTCCTGCACCAGCAACACCGGCACGCCCAACCCCGCCAACCGTTCCCCAATCGCCGTGTAGGTCTCCGGTTGCACGTCAAAGATGCTCATGGGGTCGCCTGCGTAGGCGTCAAAGCCCAGCGAGACCACCAGCGCCGCCGCGCCGAAGTCCGCGCAGCGCGCCAGCAAGCCATCCAGCGCCGCCAGGTAATCGGCGGAGGTGGTGCCGCTGCCCAGCGGCACATTGGCGATGCCGCCCGGTGCTGTGGGGCCGCCGGTTTCATCTGCATAGCCGCTGTAGTAGGGATAGTCAACGCCCGGCGCGGCATGGATCGAGCCAAAAAACACCTGCGGATCATCCCAGAAGATATCCTGCGTGCCATTGCCATGGTGATAGTCCACGTCCAGCAGGCCGACCCGGCCCCATGCGGCGGCCAGGTGGGCCGCCGCCACAGCCGCATTATTGAGGTAGCAATAGCCACCCATGAAGTCCCGCCCGGCGTGGTGGCCCGGCGGACGGCACAGCGCATAGGCCAGGCGCGCCTCGCCCGCCAGCAGCAGATTTTGCACCGCTGCCGCTGCCGCCGCGATATGCTCGATATTGTTCTCGCTCAATGCCGGCGTCTCGCCCTGCTCTGGCGGGTCGGGCAGCCAGGTGATCATCACCAGCGCGCCCGCGCCCACTCAGCGTGTTGCGGAGTGGCCATCGACACGCTGGTGCCCACCACGGTTTCCAGCAGCGCGGTGCTCG
>JAAUUR010000152.1 GCA_012031045.1 Leptolyngbyaceae cyanobacterium SM2_5_2 | reverse complement strand
CTACCACCCTCTATTTGACAAGGGCTACGTCACCGTGGGCGACTGGCACTCTAGCCGCCCCATTACCGCCGCCGATGCTAACGAGCGCGATACCCGCTTCAAGGGGCTCAAGCAAGAATGCGGCCTGCACTTGCCCCAATCACCCGAAGAAGCCGCCAGTCTGGATTCTAGCTCGCTGTAGAGCGGAACTTCTGACCGGGATTGGCGTCTTCAAAGCTAGACTCCACAGGCTCTCAGGGCAACCTCAGTCAGAATTCACAAACGAGTTCTAGGATAGAGCTATAGCCCTTTGAACCTGGTGTGGCTTGGCGTCAGTCTAACGCCTGTCTTCAAGCCGTCAGGAGTCAGGAGTCAGAAGTCAGGAGTATTAGTTAGATCTCTACCATTGAGCACTAGTAATTTAGAGTGTTTCCTAGGCTGTAGGCCAGCCGGGGGGGGCTGTTCAAATGCTTTGGGTAGTAGTCTACGGTTGATGAGGTGCCCTATGAAATCCTTAGTTTTAGCCACATTGCCTTTCGTTCTGTTGCCTGTGCCAGTGGTCGCTGTGGCGGCAGATGTGCCGTTGGTGGCTCAGGCCTTTGTCTCTAGCCCAATCCAAGCGGTAAACCCCAGCGGCGATACCCTTTATCTCAGCAACAACACGGTGTTTGAACGATCGCTGCGAGTCAACACGGCCACGACTATTAATGGCCGCTCCATTCCGGCTGGTTCTACCATTCGCGGTCAGTTTGAACCCGTTAGCGGGGGCCTGCGTTACGTAGCCACTGGGGTTGAAGTGGATAATCAGATTATCTCTCTCCAGGCCGTTTCTGACACCTTACACGATGTTAAGGATCCCAGAGAAACTACGGGTGGTGCCATTGCCGGAGATGCGGCCATTGGTGCCGCCGGTGGTGCCTAGTCGGTGAGATCTTTGGTAGCGCCAGTTTGGGTAGCATCCTGGGTGGTGCCGCTGCTGGTGCCGTCATTGGCAACGTCACAGCCCAGCGTGTGGTAGTGATTAAACCAAACCAGGTGATTACTCTGCAAGCGCCGTAGGTGCAAGGCAGAGGGCAAAAGCCAGAGAACATGCTGGGCATCAGCTTAGGGAATAAATCGTCGGGGAAGGCGTTAGAAGCCAGGAGCGAGGAGGGTTAAGCCTGCTGGCTCCTGGCTTTTGAATTCCTGCCTTGGCAGCAGACAAATGCTCTCAGGCTCTACCGGGCAAACAGGATCACCGAGGGGATTGCCGCGCAAATCTAGCCAGCGCAACTGGCGCAGGCGGCTGAGGGATTGAGCATCGACAATTTGATTGTTGTAGAGATCTAGCCAGGTGATTTGCTCCAGGCTCTGCAACGGTGCGGGATCAGTAATTTGGTTATTGAAGAGCAGGAGTTCTTTAAGCTGGGTCTGGCTAACCAGGGGGGCAACGGTTTGAATTTGGTTATTGCCGACTGACAAAAACTCCATCTGCACCAGGGAAGCTAGCGGGGTAAGGTCGGTGATTTGATTGCTAAACAAAGCTAGCCAGCGCAGGGTGGTCAGGCCGCTGAGAGGAGTGATGTCGTGGATGCGGTTGCTGCCCAGGGCTAGCCGTTGGAGGTTAGTGAGCCCGGCCAACGGCTGCAAGTCCTCAATGGTGTTGTTCATTAACGACAGCGTTTGTAGCTGGGTCAGCCTGGCGAGGGGGGCTACCGCTGTAATTTGATTGTCGAACACCGAGAGATGACGCAAATTTACCAGCCCGGCTAGCGGGGAGAGATCCGTGATCTGGTTGTCGTAGAGGTGCAGCGTGTGCAGCTGAGTCAGGCTGGCCAGGGGAGCTAAGTCTTGAATTTGGTTGCTGTCCAGGTACAGGGATTCCAGGTTGGTGAGTGATCGCAGCGGCCCCACATCCGTAATCCGGTTTACCCCTAGCCCCAGCCAGGTCAGATGGGTGAGGGAGCCGACGGGCTGCAAATCCGCAATATCCAGCCGCTCAAGGTTCAGCCGAGGTTGCTAGCCAGAATTTGCTCTGCCTCGGCACAGTCCTCAGTACCCGCAATTTGCCGCAGCAGTTCCACTGTATGGCGAGTTTCGGCGGGCAGGGTGGCCGCCTGTTCACACCAGTGTTGAAAGGAGGGGGAAGGTTGCGCTGCAAAAGCGGAGGGAGCAATCGCCCCTATCACTACCCCCATCCAGCCACCAAGCCAGCAGAAAGAGCCGTTCAGCATAGTTTTGCCTAAACCGGAGTGCAATCCTATTGTGAGGCAAGGGCGCAGGTTGTGGGCATTGGGGTGGGCATTAGGATTATGTTTTTGATGTATTCAACCTGCTACATCGCTTCAACCAATTGGGCGTGGATTTGGCAAAGGAACTAATCCGGAAAACTGTTTGCCAGGATACCAAGGCATTTGAGCAATTCGCTCGAATCCTGGAAGATTTTGCATGTGCTATACCATTCGATCGCGCATTGCGTTGTCAGGAAGTGGGCCTCTCAATGCCCCTATATTTTCAGTCATGTGATCGGGATTACTGGTAGCGGGTATGGCAGCCGTAACAGCCGGATGTGAGATAACGTATTTGAGGAAAAACTGCGCCCAATTCTCACAGCCAATCTCGTTAACGAAATCGGGAACAGGCTGCCCCTGTACGACTTCAAACAAACGTGCTTTTTCAAAGGGCATATTTACTAAGACGGCGGTTCCTTGTGCGGCTGCAGCTGGCAGAATTCTCTCCTCAACTCCTCGTTGAAAAATTGAGTAGCGCACTTGAACGAAATCTAAATCACCTCTCTCAATCCACTGTTCAATCACTGGAGCATACAACGGATCGTGATAGGTGATGCCCAGATAGCGAATCTTACCTTCCTGTTTCCACCTCCGGAGCAACGGCACCTTGACATCGACATCGACTAAGCTATGAACTTGCATCACATCAATCGGATTGCGCGACAATCGCTCAATTGACTGCTCCAACTGCTGCTGCGCCTGACTCGGATCACCCAAATATTCGCCTGTCGCCCAGACTTTATTGGTAATAAACAAATTATTGGTAATGCCAAGCATTCTGGCAAATTCGCCTACATTCATCTCTGACATGCCATAGAGTGGCGAAACATCAATCTGTCGTCCCCCACCGTCCCAGAAACGGCGTATTACCTGCTGAATATTGTCACGCGGCTGACTTTCCAGGACATCAAATGTGAGAAAAGTTCCTAACCCGATCGCTGGTATGCGTTCATTGGTGCGAGGAATCACTTTGGTAATAATATCTGAAGGCTGATTGAAGCTTGATTGTGCAATCTCATTTGACTGAGTAGGCTGGTTCATTACAACTTGGCTGGCCTTATTTTGAGCCGCCTGACATCCACTCAAAACTAAGGGTGTTACAACCGTACTTACAGCACCCATGCCCATCGCTTTAATAACAGCGCGGCGGGAAAAGGCTTGCGAATTTAATGAATGAGAATGTTCGGTGTTCATTACAGTACCCCTTACGGAAGCTGGAGATTGCCTTGAGGAAGATTTACAAATTCCCGGACTTTTCAACAATTCTTGCCACGCCGTGTTCAGCGCAACAAAAGTTATTAACCACCCAAATTCATACTATTCCCTAAGTCGAGAGTTGCCATTTCTGATTTGCTATGGTGTAATAACTTGAAGTTATTACCAGGCTGCTCTATGGAATTCCGCCAACTCAAATATTTCATTAAGGTGGCTGAAGAACTGCACTTTGGGCGAGCGGCTGAATCATTACACCTGAGTCAACCCGCACTTAGTAAACAAATTCAAGTCTTAGAGGAAAGTTTAAATATTCAATTGTTCGAGCGAACAAAACATTGGGTAAAATTGACGATTGCCGGACAAAAATTTCTCGGAACTGCTCATCGAATTTTGCATGAAGTTGAAGAAGGTATCCAGATTACAAGACAGGTGGCAGATGGAGAAATTGGCAGGCTTAGAATTGGCTTTACTGAAACAACTCTATTTAGCCTTGCGCCAGACATTGTCAGAACTTACCGAGAGCAGTATCCACAAGTTGAGTTGATTCTCACAAGTGGTGGAACTGAGACTCAGGCAGAAGCACTACGGACTCACCAAATTGATGTCGGCTTTGTCTACCTGCCTATCCGCGAACCATCTCTTGCCATTCATCCATTATTTGAAGAAGTGTACATTGCAGCATTACCTACAACCCATCGACTAGCTCGACATAGACAAATAGAACTTCAGTCTTTAGTAAACGAACCGCTCATTTTTTATCCACGATCGCTGGCACCTGTACTCTACGCCAATTTCATTAAGTGCTGCGAACATGCTGGGTTTGTTCCCCATATTGTGCAAGAAGCTGAACTCGCTCAAACTCGCTTAGGATTGGCAGCAGCAAACGTTGGTATTTCATTCGTTCTCTCGCATGTACAAAACTTGAGCGCAAAAGGCGTAATTTATCGACCTTTAATCGGAGATTTCCTCATGCTAAAACTAGCTTTAGCATGGCGAAGAAACGAGTCTTCGCCCGTTGTACATGAATTCTTAAAGGTAGTTAAAGCAATTAAATTTGCTAATGGTAGCGTTGCTGATTTCTAAAAGCTGGCTCCTTGTTCGTATCGTAGATATGCAAATTTCTGATTGACCAGGGACAAACAAGCTTTGAGGTTGAGTCATAGGGCTCTTCCGGATCCAGGGTGTTCCGTGACGGGGTTGAATCAATTTGGTGATTATTGCAGGGCGCAGTTTTGAAGAAACCACAGACTTGTTGGTAAGTAGTGCAGCACAACAACGTGCTTGTATTTGCATCCTACAGTGCTTCTAAAGCAGCTCTGAATTCAATTACCCAAGCTGCCCGTGCAGAATTATTGGCTCAAAATACTCAGGTCATTGGTGTCTTTCCAGGTCTGGTTGATACGGCGATGTCAACTGGGGTACCGCTTGATAAGGTTGCTCCGATTCGAGTGGCTCAACTGGCTTTGCAGGCTGTGGAGAACGCGATTGAAGATGTTTACCCCGATCCGATTGCAGAACAAGTTTTCTCTGAATTAAACAAGCCATTGAAAACGGTTGAGAAGCAATTTGCCGCAATGTTGCCCCAATCCGCGTAACGGTCATATTCCTTGCTTCTTAGGTTTTGCCCATAGCCAAACCAAATAATCCAGACCGTCTTAGAGTTTGGGCGACAGCCTGGAGTGTGGTGTTGGCTTTTTAGCCAGGGTAGGGCGGATGGTTTCGCCTATTTGGTTAAATCTTGAGCGACTTGGCTAAGGGTGTCCTGAATTTGATCAATGATCGAGGTGGCCTGCCCTGAATTGTCAGGTCGATTCATTTGATTGACATCAGCATCTTTTTGAACTTCGTTAAGCCCTTGATTAGCGCGTTTGATCATGTTGTCACCATCCAGAGCATTTTCTGGTTGTACAGCCTTTTCGGCCTCACGATAAATATTATTGAGAGGCGCAGTTCCTTCATCCGCGCGGCTGGGGGTGCTGCCGATAGCCAAGGCAGGCGAAGCATAGAAAAATAGCGTGGTAGCCCAGAGGCAGGCAATCAATAGACGCTGACAGAAACGTGAGATAGACGTAAGCTGGCGACTCATAGTAAGATCTCCAATTGTTGCAGGATTTAGGTGTAGACGGCTTCCTAAAAATCACTTTTATCCTGAGCTAAGGACTACTCGGCAACCGAAGTGTAACCGTCTTAGGACATGATGGTTATATCAACTAAATTTGACACACTAAATCTGCCCTGAGGGATACCGATCAGGATGAGATTTTGTCTGGCAAAAACACCCGGAGTACGTCTTCAGATAGAGGTTAATGTTCAAAAAGCGGTTTTCAGGTCAACGCCCGATCTCTCGATTCGGGTAGGAGCGCCTGGTTTGTCGGCGGCAAAGCGGTTGTTTGACATTGCCTCTGTCCAATCTGGTCGATCTGGCTTTAGAATCAAGCGATAATTTCTGACCGCTGGCATTTACCGCCCCTGAGGACGACCCCATGGCCATTATTGCCCTCAAAGCCTGGTATTTAGAAGCCTACGAGCCTCTGCGCGAGCTAGAGAAGCGCCCCTACGACCTGCGCCTGAGCAAAAACAGCCTGCTCAAGTCAGCCCTGCGAGCCGATTTTTTGGATGATAGCGATGAAGTGCACCAGAGTCCCTGGTTTCAGCGTTATCTGGATGGTGAAACGGTGGAATTTTATATCGAGGGGAGTGGCGGGTATGCAATCGCCAACATCGATCTGATCAGCCACGAGATTTACTTCACCAAGCGAGAGGTGATGGCTTACCTCGACCCGATCATCTATTTCTGCTATCAGTCAGACTTTGCCGAGTCAGCCGAACTTCTGCATCAGGGGTTAATGGATGCCGTCGCCAGCCTAAACGCTAAATCGCGGGTGCCGCTGACGTTAGAGGTATCTCATCGGCTTAGCGAAGGGCCAGCCCGGTTGAATAGCTCCCTAACCCGCAAAATCCGCAAGGCGCTGCTGTTTGTGGCCGATGGCACACCCATTGCTGAGTCGGCGGGTGAGTCCAAGCTCGCCATCCCTAGCCCTAACGTGTGCGTAGAGATGGGTTACGCACTGCAGGCTAAGCAACCTGACCAAATCCTGCTGGCTCAAATGCAGCGGGATGATCTCCCTGGGCAGTACCCCTTTGATGTGCCCGCCCAAAACCGCCTCACCTTTGCCACCAAGGCCGAGCTCACCAAGCAACTGCCCAAAGCTCTCGACAAACACTTATCTCGCTTTAATCTTTGGGCCTAACGTTGCCCAGTAGGATAAGCCGTCGGATACTGTAATTACCTGGCGAATCTTAAACCATCGACGTTTGACCCATCCTCTGCCCTAAGGAACTTTGCCATGCTGGATACTCCTGATCTCCTGAGATTGCTTCATCCGTTTCTGGCCGTTACCTTTGTGATGCCGCTAATTGGGGTGGCCACCTACTTTGCGGTTCAGACCCGTCAGCGGCGGCTAGCCGTAAATGCTAAGGACAAGACCAGGATCGCCCCCATTGTTGGGCAGGAGCACGTTAAAGTGGGCCGTTGGTTAGCCGGGTCTGTGGTGGGCCTGGTGCTGTTGGGGTTGGCCCATCCCATTTTTAAGACTATCGCGCGAGATAATGCCTGGGCTGAGGATCCCTTCCGGGTGGTTTTTGTGCTGCTGATGTATGCCTTTACCCTGGCCACGCTGGTGTTTCTGTACAGGGCCAACACGCCTTTGTGGCGAGGGCTATTTGCCATCCTCACGGGTATGGGGCTGTGGCTGCTGGGGATGCAGCCTGGCGTTTTTCGTCGGGGCTATGAGTGGTACGTCTCGCACTTCTATTTCGGGATGATTGCCGCCATGCTGATGATTTTGCCCTGGCTACCCTGCCTGAGATCTACAAGTCCAAGCGCTGGCGGATTACCCATGCCACTTTAAACACGGTGGCCGTGCTGCTGTTTATTAGCCAGGGCATTACCGGCGTGCGTGACTTGTTAGAAATTCCCCTGCACTGGCAAGAACCCTTCATCTATCAGTGCGATTTCAGCAACAAAACCTGTCAGTAGCCCCCTAAACTCATCCATCTTGGTGATCTGCGTTTATCCTTAGGGCTAGTTATGGGATTTTAGTCTGGCTAGGTAGGATCTGGGCTCGGCTAGGCTGAGTTAGCGTCCTACCTAACGCCTACTTAACTAGGATAACTGCTGTGTTTACTGGCCTCGATGTAATTGTAATTTTGCTGGTGTTTTTGGCGGTTTTCTATGCCACTAACCCAGGCAGCGATTCGGAGATTAAGCTGGAGCCGTTGACGCTGCTGGTGGTGCTGATCGTCATTGGCATGATCATCGTGTCGTTTACGTGAGCCTTGTTGACGTGGGAACCAGTATAGAAAGGCAGAAGTGGGAAGGCAGACGGCAGAATGAAAAACCTAGATTGACAAAGGTTGCCGTTCTGGCTGGTGAGTGCGCTACTGCCGCCGCAGCGTACTAGGGCAGCAAGATAGAAAGGGTGCCCAGGAAGGTGGCTAAGCGATCGTAGGCAGAGGCAATTACATCACCCTCCAGCACAACTTCAGCGGTGGGGTAGGTTTGCAGGATTTCCAGCAGGCTGATTTGACCATCATTATCGGCAGACAGCACCAGGGCCGATCGCAGCGCCTGGCGACTGGCCTCCCCCGATACGGGATGAATAGCGGTGCCCAACTGGTCGAGCATCCACTCGCCGGGCCAGCTATTCAGGGCCTGGTCTAAAACCACCGGGTCAGCCGCAAGTTGGCGGGTAAGCAGCGATTGCAGTTCCTCTGGCTCTTTATTGGCCTGGCGCAGCAGCCCATCCACCGGATCTGAGGTCTGCCCCGTTTCGGCCAAGGTAGCCAGGTCGGTTGTGGGCACCGTGCGGCTAAAGCCCCGGTACTTCAGCAAGACTTCTTCCGCTGCCAGGGCTGGCATAGTGGCGCTAGTCACCAGCGTTAACACGGCGATGGCGATTTCTTTTAGGTTGTTCATAGGAACCTCAAAGCGTTTAACCAGCGACGCCAGCGGACTGGAATAAGTTGCCACCAGCATTACATTACCAGGCTGACTAGAATAGAAATAGCCTTGAAGGCGCGAGCGCTGGCTGCGTGGCTTGAGCAGTTCCGTGTGGGTTAGTTTAGCCAGGGGTTAGCTGCTATGGACTACTTACCGTTGACCCAGCCTGTGGGCGATCGCTCCCTCTACGATCAGGACTTTTTCCTGTGGGTACAACAAACTTCTTCCGCCCTGAGGGCCAAAAACTTTGACCAGGTTGACTGGGAAAATCTGATCGAAGAATTGAGAGTATGGGCCGCAGCGAGCGTAAGGAATTGAAAAGTCGCCTCATTGTGCTAATTGAGCATCTCCTTAAGTTGCTTTATTGGGACACTGAGAAAACTTCCAACGCCAGAGGTTGGCGTAGCACCGTGATTGAGCAACGGCGACAAATTCGGCTGATTTTAGAAGACAGCCCTAGCCTGAAACCCATGTTAGTAGATATGTATTCCTCGGCTTACCAACAGGCCAGGGAGGATATGTTGCTTGAGGCTCAATTGCCGGAGAGCACTGTTCCTAAACAGGCTGAGCTACCCCTAGAAGATGTGCTTAATTCTGGCTATTTACCCACCTAAACCTCCCACAACCAAAATGAATTCAAGCCGGGTGGTACCACCCCGGGTTCATCCTGGGGGAGGGTGAGGGATCAGGATCGGTTATCGCGACTTACCCCAGATTCCCGACAACGATAAGCTAACCGGGTTAGCACTCGGCCCTAGGGAGTGCTAAGTTTGTCTCTGGAGAGCTGAAGGACAGGACATGGCAAAAAAAGTTTCCTTTGATGAGGCTTCGCGGCAGGCCCTAGAGAGAGGCGTTAACGCCCTCGCAGACGCTGTTAAGATTACCCTTGGCCCCAGGGGCCGCAACGTTGTTCTAGAAAAAAAGTATGGTGCGCCGCAGATCGTTAACGACGGCATCACCATTGCTAAAGAGATTGAGCTAGAAGAGCCCTTTGAGAACCTGGGGGCTCGCCTAATGCAGGAAGTGGCCTCTAAGACCAAAGACCTAGCTGGCGACGGTACCACTACGGCTACGGTGTTGGCCCAGGCTATGGTTAAAGAGGGGCTGAAGAACGTAGCGGCGGGTACCAACCCAGTGAGCCTGCGACGCGGCATTGAGAAGGCTGTGAATGCCCTGGTCAGTGAAATCGCCGGGGTTGCCAAACCCGTGGAAGGGAACGCCACCATTGCCCAGGTGGCTACGGTGTCGGCGGGCAGCGATGAAGAAATCGGCCAGATGATTGCCGAAGCCATGGATAAGGTCACCAAGGACGGCGTCATCACCGTTGAAGAGTCCAAATCCCTCTACACCGAACTGGATGTGGTAGAAGGGATGCAGTTTGACCGGGGCTACATTTCTCCCTACTTTGTCACTGACCAAGAGCGCATGGTGACAGAACTCGACAACGTTCGGGTGCTGATCACCGATAAAAAAATTGGCTCCATCCAAGACCTGGTATCGGTACTGGAACGGATTGCCCGCGAAGGTGCGCCGCTGCTGATTATTGCCGAAGACATTGAAGGTGAAGCGCTGGCGACCCTGGTGGTGAACAAGGCCCGTGGGGTACTCAGTGTGGCGGCTGTCAAAGCGCCGAGTTTTGGCGATCGCCGCAAGGCCATGCTGCAAGATATCGCTGTGTTGACCGGTGGCCAGGTGATCTCTGAGGAAGTGGGGCTGAACCTGGAAACCGCTGACCTCTCCATGCTGGGCCTGGCCCGTAAGGTCACCATTACCAAGGATACGACCACCCTAGTATCTGACGCGGGCAACAAAGCCGATATCGACAAGCGTGTGGCCCAAATCCGCCAGGAGCTAGAGCGTACCGATTCCGACTACGACAAGGAAAAACTGTCTGAGCGGTTGGCTAAGCTAGCGGGCGGTGTCGCGGTTATCAAAGTGGGTGCCGCCACCGAAACCGAACTGAAGGATCGCAAGCTGCGCATTGAAGATGCCCTCAGTGCCACTAAGGCCGCCGTGGAAGAAGGCATTGTGCCCGGTGGCGGCGTGACGCTACTGCACCTGGCTCCCAAACTACAGGCACTCAAGGCTTCCCTTGACCCCGAAGAAGCCATTGGGGTTGATATTGTGATGCGGGCGGTAGAAGCACCCCTGCGCCAGATCGCCGACAACGCTGGCCAGGAAGGCTCTGTGGTGGTGGAAAAGGTCAAGAGCCAGAGCTTCCCGATTGGGTATAACGCCCTCACCGGAGCCTACGAAGACCTGATTCAATCCGGCATTATTGACCCGGCCAAGGTCGTGCGTTCTGGCTTGCAGGATGCCGCTTCGATTGCGGGTTTGGTCCTCACTACCGAAGCGCTGGTGGCCGAAATTCCTGAGCCTGCGGCTCCGGCTGGTGATCCCGGCATGGGCGGCATGGGCGCATGGGTGGCATGGGCGGCTATGGGCCGACAT
>JAAUUR010000151.1 GCA_012031045.1 Leptolyngbyaceae cyanobacterium SM2_5_2 | reverse complement strand
CCATAAAGCTGTTGTTCAAACAATAGCTAGAGCGGCAGCAATCGTATCGACAGGAAACACAGCATAACAACCCCAATGCACTTGACCGTCGAGAGGCTATCGGTTGGAACTTTAAGGTTACCTGCGGCGGGTGATTGGGAACGTTATCAAGGGTCGTGCAAAGGCTGATGAATACTGCTCGTAGTCTAGCTTTAGAAGCACCCGGCAAATCATGCTGTAGGAGGTAAGACAGCGTTTGGGCGGGTTGAAGCGGTCAATCAAATCGCGCTGGTAGCACTTGAGCCAGTCGCCAATCGATATAAACCCTCGATTACCTGCTGTCATCGCCAGGGTAAAGAGCGCCAGGCACCGGGCCATGTGGTGCTTCTAGTTGGGATGAGTTTGCTCTACGGTTACGATTTGAAAATTCGAGCTGTAGAAGGTGGTAATGTCACCATTCAGACAATTAAGTAAACCCTGAAGATTTCTACCCTATCACCAAAATATCAGTCGCGTTTGGTAGGATACCGTTGACTCGGCTCCCGTTGATAACCTCCATAGACTTAAATCATGGCTGACGTAACACCTCGCATTTTGATCGTGATTACCTCCCACGCTCAACTGGGCGACACGGGCGAGAAAACCGGGTTTTGGCTAGAGGAATTGGCCTCTCCGTACTACGTATTTGTGGATGCTGGGGCGGATGTGACTCTGGCTTCTATTCAAGGTGGGCTACCACCCCTAGACCCCAAAAGTGATTTACCCGATTCCCAAACCGAGTCTACGCGGCGATTTCTGGCGGATCAGCAGGCCGTCGAAAAACTGCGGGAAACCCTGGAGATCGCCCACCTCAGCGCCAGCGACTACGAGGCCATCTTTCTACCCGGTGGGCACGGCACCATGTGGGATTTTCCCACCAGTGCTGACCTGACCCATTTAATTGAAGCCTTTGACCAGCAGCAGAAAGTGATCGCGGCGGTGTGCCATGCGCCTGCAGCCCTGGTGCCGGTGCAGGGACAGTCGGGAGAGCCCCTGGTCAAAGGTCGCCGGGTGACCGGCTTTACCAACTCCGAAGAGAAAGCTGTTCAGCTCGAAGCGGTAGTGCCGTTTTTGCTAGAGACTCGACTGCGAGAACTGGGTGGCGACTTTCAGCCAGCGGCTGACTTTGCGGCTCACATCCAGCAGGATGGCAACTTAGTAACCGGCCAAAACCCGGCTTCCTCAGGGCCAGCGGCAGCAGCCGTATTGAGCCTACTGACGGCGAAGTAGGGTAGGGCGCAGTGGGGCTGGTTGGTCTGCCCCACTGCGCCCCTAACAAAGGGCATAAATTCCTCAGTAGCTTGCTAGACTGATGAGGCTGCAAAAGGGCTTTGGTCTTAATCGGGGGATTTTGGCTGGCCCTGGGCAGCCGTGTTAAGATGCCCGGTTAATCCTACTCATTTCCCTATGGCGACATTTTTGCTGGAAGTTGGCACTGAGGAACTGCCCGCCAGTTTTGTTAGCGATGCCCTCAAACAGTGGCAGAGCCGCGTTCTGGCTGACCTGCAAGAGCAACTGCTGGAACCCGCATCCGCACGGTTTTACGGCACTCCCCGGCGGTTAGCCATGCTCTTGGAAGACCTGCCGGAGCGCCAGCCCGACCGCACCGAAGACGTGAAAGGTCCCCCGGCTCAGGCGGCCTTTAAGGATGGCAAACCGACCAAAGCAGCCGAAGGTTTTGCCCGCTCCAGGGGGCTTGATTTGGATGCGCTGGAAATTCGCGAGACTGACAAGGGGCCGTTTGTCTTTGTTACCCAGGCCATTGCCGGACGCCCCGCTGCTGACCTTTTAACCGAGCTGATTCCCCAGTGGATCTTGGGGTTGGAGGGCAAACGGTTTATGCGCTGGGGCGATGGTGACCTGCGTTTTCCTCGCCCGATTCGCTGGCTGGTGGCGCTACTGGATAGCGAGGTGCTACCACTGACGCTGGAGAATGGGTCGATTTGCTGTAGTAGCGATCGCGTCTCCCAGGGCCATCGGGTGCTGCACCCGGCCCCCGTGACCATCAAGCGGGCGCTGGATTATGTCGATACCCTGCGGGATGCCTTTGTGGAAATTGACCCTGCCGCCCGCCGTTTGCTGATTCAAAAGCAGGTGAACGAGGCGGCTAAACGCCTGGGTGGGGTGCCGATTATCGCCGAGGCGCTGCTGGAGGAAGTCACAAACCTGGTGGAATGGCCGACAGCGGTGGTGGGCCAGTTTGATGCGGAGTTCCTGGAGTTGCCTCCCGAAGTGGCGATCATTGAAATGGAGAGCCACCAGCGGTATTTCCCGGTGCGGCAAACCGCTGACTCGCCCGCGCTGATGTCCTATTTCATCACCATTGCCAACGGCGACCCCAAAAAGGACGCCATTATTGCCGAGGGCAACGCCAGGGTAATTCGTGCCCGCCTCTCGGACGGCAAGTTCTTCTTCGATGCCGACCGGGCTCAGCCGCTGGATGCCTTTGTGGAGAAGCTTGAAACCGTTACCTTTGAGGAGCAACTGGGCTCGATGGCGGCCAAGGTGAAGCGGATTGGGACGATTGCCAACCGCATCGCCGACCAACTCCAGCTTGATACCATCACCCGGCAGCAGGTGCAGCGGGCCGCCGACCTGTGCAAGGCCGACCTGGTCTCCCAGATGGTGGGCGAGTTTCCTGAGCTACAGGGAGTTATGGGGCAAAAATACGCCCTCCACAGTGGTGAGCCAGAGGCCGTAGCCGCCGCCATTTTCGAGCATTATCTGCCGCGCGGTGCCCAGGATGCCCTGCCCCAAACCCTGGTGGGCCAGGTGGTGGGCCTGGCCGACCGGTTGGATACCCTGGTGGGCATTTTCAGCATTGGCCAGTTGCCCAGCGGCTCCTCTGACCCCTTTGCCCTGCGGCGGGCCGCCAATGCCGTGGTGAATATCACCTGGTCAGCAGGATTATCCATTAATTTGGCGGCTCTGCTGGCGGGGGTAATCGAGGATTTTGTGGCTGATCCCGCCCTAACGGTGGCTGATTCGGCGCGGCTGCAAACCCAACTCAGCGATTTCTTCCTGCAGCGGGTGCAGACCTTGCTTCAGGATGAACTGGGCGTTGACTACGACCTGGTTAAGGCCGTGCTGGGAGACAACGACCCCACCTATGCCCAGCGGGTATTGGTGGATTTGCTCGATGCCAAGGATCGCGCCCTGTTCCTGCAGGGCATTCGCCAGGATGGGCGGCTGAATGGGGTCTACGAAACTGTGAACCGAGCCACGCGCCTGGCCGCCCAGGGCGATTTAGATCGGCAGGTGTTGGATCCCCAGGGGCTTGTTAAGCCCAACTTGTTTAAGGCCAAGTCGGAGCAAGCCTTCCTGGCCGCTCTGCAAGCGCTACTGCCCCAAACTCAAGCCGCCCAGGCCAGTCGCGACTACAATCAACTGCTGGCTGGGCTTCAGCAGGCGGCCCCGGTGGTCAGTGAGTTCTTCGATGGCCCAGATAGCGTCCTGGTGATGGATGAGGATTTGGCTGTGCGCCAGAATCGATTGAATCTGCTGGGGCTGCTGCGCAACCACGCCCTAGTGCTGGGGGATTTTGGGGCGATTGTTAAAGGCTAGGTTCGAGATCGGGAGGTGCAGCCATGAAACAGGCCCACGTGATTGGGTTGGGTAAATCGGGGATAGCGGCCGCTCGGCTGCTGAGTCGCCACGGCTGGGCGGTGGTGCTGAGCGATCGCAACCCCGCCCCCCTGGCCGCCGAACAGCAGGGTCAGCTCCAGGCCGAGGGCATTACCGTGCGGTTGGGCCATAGTTTTAGTGCCGATAGCGAGACTCAGCTAGTGGTGGTTAGCCCTGGGGTGCCGTGGGATGTGCTTCCCCTCGTAGAGGCCCGTAGGGCTGGCCTGGATGTGATTGGTGAAATGGAACTGGCCTGGCGGTTTTTGCGCGAGCGCCCCTGGGTGGGCATTACCGGCACCAATGGCAAAACTACCACCACCGCCCTAACTGCCGCCATTTTTCAGGCGGCTGGGCTCGATGCCCCGGCCTGTGGCAACATCGGTTATGCGGCCTGTGAACTGGCCCTGCAACCAACTCCACCAGACTGGGTGGTGGCCGAACTGAGCAGCTATCAAATTGAAGCCTCAGCTACCCTGGCTCCCCGCATTGGCCTGTGGACGACCCTCACCCCCGACCACCTGCAGCGGCACAAAACCCTGGGAAACTATGCCAATATCAAAGCCAGCCTGCTGCATCGCTCGGAGTATAGGGTAGTTAACGGCGATGATGCCTACCTGCGCCAGCACAGCCCGACCCAATTTACCGATGCCTACTGGACGAGTGTGCAGGGTAAAGCGGCCCTGGCTCCCCTCCAGCCCAGTACTTACCTGGAAGCCGGCTGGGTGATGTTTCAAGGCCAGCCCATCCTGCGGGCGGAGGCTCTTAAGATGGGCGGCGACCACAACCTGCAAAACCTGCTGCTAGCCGTAACGGCCGCCTGCCTGGCTGGGATTGAACCAGCGGCGATCGCGGCAGGGATATCTAGTTTCCCCGGCGTACCGCACCGCCTGGAGCATATCTGTACCTGGCAGGGCATTGATTTCATCAACGACTCCAAGGCCACCAACTACGATGCCGCCGAAGTGGGCCTACGTTCTGTGGCATCGCCAGTGATCTTAATTGCGGGCGGCGAAGCCAAAGAAGGAGACGACGGCCCCTGGCTAGCAAGAATCCAGCAGGCCGCCGCTTCGGTGTTGCTAATTGGTGACGCCGCTCCTCAATTTGCTCGTCGCCTCGACGAAATCGGCTACACCGCCTATGAAAGCGTTGAGACGATGGATCGAGCCGTCAGCCGCGGTGCAGAACTAGCCCAGTCTCTGGGGGCCAGGGTTGTTCTACTCTCTCCCGCCTGTGCCAGCTTTGACCAGTATCCCAACTTTGAAGCCCGTGGCGACCACTTTCGTCAGCTCTGTTTAAGCCAGTTTGGCTAGACTTGCTTGGGAGACAGCGCTAGTCGAGATGCCCCTCACGACTTTCTACTCAACGTCAGTTCGGGTTAAGCCGACTGAGGCAGAATCCACTCGGGATTGATGGCAGGCTTCTTCGGCTGATGGCAGTAGGCGATCAGCCCGCCGATGACATTCACCCAGCAGTTGACTGGGCTGCGATGGCGAGAATGCTCTATTCCTTATCCCGAACTCACGTTACTCAGTAATGACCGCGTGTTTGAGTACGGTATCTGGCAGTTTAGACGGCGCTGGGCTGACCTCAATAGCTCGAATGTTGTACATAGGCAGCAACAGCAGCTTCTGGTCAGTTTCCAGGGCTAAAAAGTTAGACTCCATCAGATGTCTAATCCGACTGGCCATTTGCACTTCGTCGCCCTGGCTTTCTGGAAGTTGAAAGGTTTGCACCGTGCCATCGGTAAAGGTCACAGTCACCTGGTTCAGAGCAGAGTCGTCTGCCATTGGGTACCTCCTCAAATGGCCACTAGTGTAGCTGGAATTGTCATTATCGGAGCCTAGAGCGCTTAAATGCCAGTGGTTAGGCGGCTATGGAGATCCGACAGGTTGTTCAAAATCGGATGGTCTTCTACCCAAACTGACACCGAGCCACCATTACAACGAAACTCAGCCCAGCCGTGCTCGTTAGTTTTAATGGTGTCTTGAATGTGGCCTGTGAGGTCGTAGAAGGTGGTGTTGGGCTTGCCCACTTCCATCCACTTGGTGCCACCTGGCCCATTGCTGAGCAGAACCGCCATAGAGCGGGGGTATTCCTCGGTACCCAGCCGTGTCCACCCGACGATGTTGTGGTGGTCGAAGTAGGTGTACTGCGGGCCGTGGGCAAAGTACTTGCGGGCCAGCAAAAACCGATCAATCAAGAAGCGGTGGCTGGTCAGCCAGATTTCATACTCATTGCCATCGCGGCCTTTGTCCTTATAGTGGGCACCGTAGTAATCGGCGTAGAAAATGCAAGGGTAGCCCTCCGACCGCAGTAGGATAATGGCGTAGGCCAGGGGTTTAAACCAGGCTTCGACTACCGACTCTAGCGCCTGCAAGGGCTGGGTATCGTGGTTTTCTACCAGGGTGACGGCTAGCAGCGGCATGTGTTTGACCACGGTATTGTCAAAGATGGCCCGCATGTCATAGCTGGCTCCAGCTTTGCTGGCTTTGTGGAAGTTGTGGTGCAGCGGCGCGTCAAACAGGTTAAGGCGACCGGCAGAGTTACCGGCGTACCAGCTCAGGGTGCCGAGGTCATAGGTCCAGTATTCGCCTACGCAGAAGAGATCTCGCCCGGCATACCGCTCCAGATGGTCGAGCCAGTCTATGAAAAAGTCGCCACAGATGTGCTTAATGGCATCCAACCGAAAGCCATCGACGCCAATATTATCGAGCATCCATTCGCCCCAGTATTTCAGCTCGCCACGCACTTCGGGGTTGTTGATATCCAGGTCGCAGCCCATCAGGTAGTCAAAGTTGCCGCTTTCCCAACTGACTTTGTCTTCAAAGGCTTTGCCCTCCATCAGCCAAACGGCCTTGTAGTTGGGCTCGTAGCTGTTGTAGTCGAGGGCATCAAAGTGGTACCAATGCCACTTCATACTGGAATATTTATTGCCCCGGCCTGGAAAGTTAAAGCCAGTCCAGGATTTAATCTTGCGCATTGGCCCCAGGGCGTGGTGGCGATTGCGCGGATCCATCGGTGTGGCATTAAACTCTTCTTCGAAATCTGCGGCCATTTTGTGGTTGAACACCACATCGGCGTAGATGTTGACGCCCAGGTCACGGCAGGCTTTAACGGCGGCTACATACTCATCCTTGGTGCCGTACTTGGTGCGAACGGTACCCTGCTGGTTAAATTCGCCCAGGTCAAACAGGTCGTAGGCGCCATAGCCCACATCGTAGCCGCCGCCAATGCCTTTGTAGGCCGGCGGCAGCCAGAGTGCTGTGATGCCGGCATCGGCCAGAGACTTAGCCTCATCTCTAACGCGGTTCCAGTGGTTGCCATCGGCGGGGGTGTACCAGTGGAAGTACTGCATCATCGTGCCGTTAAATTCTTCACCACCCACCCTGGCCCATAGGCTGGAGGAGTTAGCTTCCAACCATTCCCGCAACATATCGCGCAGTGTTTCACGGGTCTCAGCGGGAACGGCTGTGCCAAGGGAACTGAAGGACTCTTTGAGCTGCTTAAAGATGCTGTCCATAGGAGTACGGGTAAAGAGGACGCAAACCTGACATCAAAATTTTTCATACCATAGAGTTTCACACCATAGAGGATGAAGGTAAAGAGCATGTAGGAAAGAAAGGTTAAGTTCTAGGAGAGAGCAAGCGGCTGAACTCCTGGCCCCTGAATTCCCCATGCTCAATTTTCTCAACGCTTAGCTGTACCGTTGCGCCAAGCCCGCTAGAACCTGATCGGCTGTTGCTGTCCACCCCACAATGCCGCCCTGGGCCTGCACCATGGCTAGGGTGGCCTGCTTGAACTCTGGAAAGTAGCTCTCGGTGGCATCTTCTACCAACAGGCACTCGTAGCCGCGATCGTTGGCCTCGCGCATGGTGGTTTGCACACAAACTTCGGTGGTGACGCCAGTAATAATCAGATGGCTGATATTGTGGGTTTTCAGCAAAAATTCCAGGTTTGTGTTGTAAAATGCGCCTTTCCCAGGTTTTTCGATCACCGTTTCTTCTGGTAGCGGCGCTAGTTCGGGAATAATGCTGTTACCCGGTTCGCCTAGCACCAAAATTCGTCCCATCGGGCCAGGGTCACCAATCTTGAGGGCGGCATTGCCACGCTTTTGCTTAGCAGGCGGACAGTCAGATAAATCCGGGCGATGCCCTTCCACCGTTTGTAGAACGAGTCGCCCATAGTGGCGAAAGGCCGTCTGGAGTTTTTGAACCGTTGGCACAATTGCCTGCAACCGGCCAACATCATTACCCAACGCATCACCAAAGCCGCCGGGCTCCAAAAAATCTCGCTGCATGTCAATAATGAGCAGGGCTATCCCGGTGTCGCTGGGTAAGGGATAGTCGTAGGGTTGAGCAGAAATTAAAGCCATAGCCATAGCGTCAGTAAGGGGTGCTTCATTTTAAGGCAAGTGTTCTGGGGCTTTAGTTAGCTGCGGGACATAGACAGCATTTCCTCACCGGGTAAGGTACAGCCTGTTATCAGAATTAATTGTTACAGGGCTGATCGTGGCACGGCTCGCCATAATTGAATTCGTTTATTTCGCAAAATACTCAGCATAGAGGCATTGCTGGCAGAATTAGAATAAGGAGTAATTGGGAGTAAAGGTTGTCAAAGCGCAAGTTTCGTAAATCTGTTGAGAGTATTCAGCGGCAAATTGAAATCCATTATGGGAAAATCGCCAGTGAGAAACAAAAAGTTGTACCAGATGAAAACCTGATTCACTACTGGCAGAAAGAAATTGTCGGATTGAAAAAAGCTTAGAAAGAGCAGAAAAACGATTGAGGCGAGGCCCAAATGATTTCAAGTATTCAGCAACCCCCTAAAAGTCAACCCCACCCTTGCCGTCCTTTTAAACGAGTTAGGAGAGGAGTGTGAAAAAGCTATCGTCCTACTGAGTCAATTAAAGCTTGCTAACCTAACCGATGACCAAAAAGGTGATATCCTTGCAGAATTGATAGGTTCAATTTGCCATCTCCACGTTCACACAGAGCACCTCCCAGAACTGATTGAAGACGAAATCTTGATTCTCCCCGATGAATCCAACTAGCCTTAGAGGTGTGCCCATCTCGTTCACAAACGCCGTGGGGAAGTATCTGCAAAGCCATGATTACGCTGCTAACCGACTTTGGCACCCAGGACGCCTACGTGGGTGTCATCAAGGGCATGATCGCCAGCCGCTGCCCCACCACCCCCATCATTGACCTGACCCACGCCATTTCGCCGCAGGATTTGCTGGCCGCGCGATTTCTGCTGCTCAGCGCCTTTCCGTACTTTCCCCCTAAGACCGTGCATCTAGTGATAGTCGATCCGGGTGTGGGCAGTGCCCGGCGGGCCATTGCGGTGCAGTTGGCGGGGGGCTACTTTGTCGGCCCGGATAATGGCATCCTCAGCGGGATAGCTGACCAGAGCCCCATTCTCAAAGCGGTTGAGCTAACTAACCCGGCCTACTGGCGCACGCCTAACCCTAGCGCCACCTTCCACGGACGCGATATTTTTGCTCCTGTAGCTGCTCACATGGCCAATGGAGTACCGCTAACCCAACTGGGATTCCCCATTGCTGCCGATTCGCTGGTGCGTTTGGCACTACCCTTTCTGATCACTACCGAGCAGGGCCTAGTAGGTAGCCTTCAGTATATTGACCATTTTGGTAACGCGGTGACCACCATTCCGGCGGAACGGATGGGCGATCGCCCTTGGCATTTGCGCTATGGCACCACTGCAATCCCCAGCCCTACAACCTACAGCCGCGTTGAACCAGGCATACATCTGGCTCTGGTGGGCAGCCACGGCTTTGTTGAAATAGCTGTTAATCAGGGGAGCGCGCAACACCAACTGGGCCTGTCAGTTGGAGATTTTGTGACCTTAGAGTTCGGGGAATTGCCATAGGGGCAACCAGCCTTGGCTTGGCCTTTGGGCATAAATTCAGTCCTCTGCCTTTCTATACTAGCCTTGCCATTGCTGCCTGAACTGCTCCCAGGCGATGCCTTCAGTCT
This sequence comes from Leptolyngbyaceae cyanobacterium SM2_5_2, assembly GCA_012031045.1. Classification (GTDB taxonomy): domain Bacteria; phylum Cyanobacteriota; class Cyanobacteriia; order Phormidesmidales; family Phormidesmidaceae; genus Nodosilinea. The sequence goes on along the minus strand of JAAUUR010000151.1, from coordinate 1,360 downwards.
CAAGAATGGCTAAGAATGGGTCGCCTTGCGCTTTGCGGCGTTGGTAGTCTACCTCGCGCCAGCCGATGGGCTCTATTTCTGGCGTACTGTCGCGGCACTCAAACAACAGGTCAAGCCGAGCCTTTGGCGATTCGGGTAGCTGATCACTAATAATCATTAGGTCGGTATCGCTTTCTAGAATAAAATCTCCCCGCGCTACGGAGCCAAACACAATCGCTCGATAATGAGTCAGGGGCAAGCGGGAGAGGTATTGCTGGATGCGCTGCGATCGCCACCGCAGCCGGGCGTCTTTATCCACCATTTGCCACTAAACCTTCTACGAAGTTCGCTATGGTGCTGGCACAGTCGAGGCTCATCCTGGCATTTTCAGCATCATAGAAGTCCATGGGTGCGCCCTCACTGTAGGCATCAGAATAGCGACTGGGAATATAGACTTTATCCAGTTCATGAGCACATTTTTGAAGTCCTTCAGAGATGCTGACTGAAGCAGGCAGTTGAGCCAATAGGCGCTGAATAGAATGCCCCGTTACAAAGCAATCGCTGCTTCGTAACCACCCCTTAAGAAAAAGCTCTGCGGCTTGATGGGCCTTAAAGCAGGCCCAATCAAAATCCTGGGCTTCGTAATCGCGCTGGGCCGAGGCTAGGGTGTGTCTAGCCTGCTTTTGGTAACGCTGCCACTCGTGCTGCTTCACAAGCTAACTACCCAAAATAGATGGGTTCATGACCTGGCGTCCATTTGATGTTGCAGCCAACGCTGGGTTTTTGGTCTGTGGGTATGGGCTCACCAGCCAGCGCCGCATTCAGCGCTACTCGCAGGTCTTTGCCCGTAACCGGCACACCATTGCTGGGGCGGCTGTCATCAAGCTGACCGCGATAGACCAGCTTCTTGGCGCTATCAAATACAAAGAAATCAGGGGTACAGGCGGCGGTATAGTGTTTGGCGGTTGCCTGGCTTTCATCAAAACAGTAGGGGAAGGTAAAGCCGCATTCCTCCGCCTGGGCTTTCAGATGTTCTGGGCCATCCTGGGGATGGGTCTGCAAACTGTTGGCGCTAATCGCTACAATCCCTAAGCCTTTTGGGCCATAGTCTTTGCCAATGCGGGCCAGTTCGTCTTGCACGTGCTTAACAAAGGGGCAGTGGCGGCAGATGAACATTACCAGCAGCGCCGGAGCGTCGGCAAAGGTCTCCAGGGTAATGGTTGCTCCCGATACCACATCGGGCAGCGCAAAATCTGGGGCAGCGGTGCCCAGGGGTAGCATTGTCGATTCCACCATGACCATCGGGGTATCTCCAGAGTTGAGAGGGCTATCTTAAGGCCTACCGGGATGGCGGGGAAGCGGGAAGGGGGGAAGGGGAGGT
>JAAUUR010000150.1 GCA_012031045.1 Leptolyngbyaceae cyanobacterium SM2_5_2 | reverse complement strand
TTGGGATGGCCAAACACTGAGTCGGCCCGAAAGCCATAGTCTGGTTGCAGGTAGAGCCAGCCAAACCAGGGATGGGCGACCCAGCGAGCCACGCTGGTGGGGGCTTTGAGGTAGAACTCAGTGATCGCCCTAAGGCTGATCGGAATTGTCGCCAACAGCAGCCCCAAAGCCCAGCGATGCAGCACGGATAACGGCGCTTTGAACTGCCCAATGGCCGTGGCCACCGCCCCATAGAACACAAAAAATGGCCAGAAATTTAGCGACTGTAGAGCGGACTCAGCGCGATTCTGCGACGTCAGCACACTGATGCCAATGCCCAGGGTGAGCAGTACCCAGCCCTGCCGGTAAAGCAACTGCCAGATGGTTGTACCCCAGCGCCGCAAACCGGCCATCAGGAACACGGCTAAACCGGCCAGGCCAATGTAGCTGGCGTAGGGCAAAACTAGCAAACTACCTAGAATCAGATGATCCAGGGATAACCGGCCAGGCCGCAGACGTTGAGATAACTTAGTAGGCTCCATCGCCGGTTATGACTACCCAAACAGTTCTTAAAAGAATATAGATATCCAGCCAGACTGACCAGTTCCTGACGTAGTAAGCATCCAGGTTAACCCGTTCGGCGTAGGATACGTTGTTGCGCCCTGATACCTGCCACAGGCCGGTTAACCCCGGCAGCACGCGGGTGTAGAGTTTGTACTTCTCGGCATAGCGAGGAATTTCCTCCCCAACGATGGGCCGGGGGCCGACCAGGCTCATTTCGCCCCGCAGCACGTTCCAGAGTTGGGGCAGCTCATCTAAGCTGGTACGCCGCAGGAAGCGACCCACAGAGGTGACCCTGGGGTCGTAACGCAGTTTTTGGTCGCTCTCCCACTGGCAACGCAGGGCTGGGTTGGCCTGGAGATAGTCTTCTAATACCTGGTCAGCATTTTGCACCATCGAGCGAAACTTCCAGGCAATGAAGGGCATGCCACCTCGCCCTAAACGCTTTTGACCGTAGAACACCGGCCCCGGAGAGCCAAGCTTGACCAGGATGGCGATCAAAAGAATCAGCGGCAGCAGGCATAACCCAATCAGAATAGTGAGAAACACATCCAGTAGGGCCTTAGTCATCCGTGGGCCGGGCAACAGCAAGCGCTGACGAATCTCTAGCCCCAGGATGCCGCCCAGATCCTTCGCCCCAACCCAGAGACTAGCCACCCCAAACAGGTCAGGAATCATCAGCAGATGGGCAAAGGTGTTGCCGTGCTGTTCCAGGATAGTGAGCAGCCGTTCGCGCTGAACCCCCGGCATGGCTACGATGGCATAGTGAATATCGCGCTGCCTGGCCAGGATCGGGGCCGCAGAGAGGGCGCCAATGACTGGGATGCCAGCTAACTCACCGCGTCTATCGGGGTCGTCATCCAGGGCCGCAACGGGTTTTAGCCCAAAGGCGGGCTGCCGCTTCAGGGTTTGAATCACCATTCCCCAGTGCGGCCAGCGCCCAAAATCAGCACGGGATAGCCCCACCAGGGTCGCTTAGCAAAGCAATGGCGCACCAGCAAACGCCCCAGCAAAACCGTGCAGAGCGAAAAAAACCAGGCCATCAAAAATACGCCGCGCGAGTAGGTTTCGCCCTCTCCAGTTAGGAAGAAACCGGCGCCTAATACCAGGTAAGTAAATGTTGTGGATAGAAAAACACGGCGTAATTCATCCACTGGGCTAACGCCCACCGCCGGATATAATCCGGCCACCGAGTAGGCCAGCCAGAATAGGCCAAGAATGGGCCACAATTGCCAGTATAGGGACGGAACATACTGCCCATTAAACGCTAGGCGGACATACACACTGACCATACCCGCTAGGATTAAAGCCAGCAAATCTGCGGTAGCCAGCGCCCCAATCATAGGTAGAGAACGGGTAGATAGCGTTCAGCGAAGCTAGTACCGGATTAACCGTTTGCTGTAGAGGAAACATAACGCCCCTCACTACTCCTGCATCACCGACATTACTCTAATGCATCGTCTTGCCGAAATTTCAACCACTTCTGGGCTGCGAAGGTCTGAAATTCATGCTGAAAGCGTTGCTCTGAAAAGGTTTCAGCATGATTACGAATAATTTCAGGGATAAAACAATTTCGATGAGTTTCAAAATAATTGACCGCATTTACCAAATCATGGACTGTTTGCTGGGGGAAGAGTACCCCGGTTTTACCGGCTAACACCGTTTCTGTGCTGCCACCCTGGCCGTAGGCAATTACTGGCGCCCCTGAAGCCTGAGCCTCAACCACCGTAATGCCAAAATCTTCCTCTGCCGGAAAAATAAATGCCCGACAGCGAGCCATATAATCTGACACCACGACATCCGTAGGGTTCCTGATAAAGGTGATATTGGATTTCGCTTTTTGCTTGAGGGCTTTCAAATCTGGCCCATCTCCAATTACAATCAGTGGTTTTGCCAGTTCATTGAAGGCGGCCACGGTTAAATCTACCCGCTTGTAGGGCACACAGCGAGAGACCGTCAGATAGAAATCCTCCCGTGGCTGTTGCCAGCAAAACCGATCCAATGCCACCGGGGGATAGATGACCGTAGCCGGGCGGCGGTAGGTTTTCCAAATCCGCCGGGCCACGTAGTGCGAATTGGCCACAAAGCAATCCACCCGATGGGCCGCCGCTAGATCCCACAGGCGCAGGTAGTGAAGAATCAGCCGGGTCAACATACTTTTGATGCCCCAACTGAGGCCCGCCTGAGCCAGGTACTGGTGTTGCAAATCCCAGGCGTAGCGAACCGGCGTGTGCACGTAGCTGATGTGGAGTTGGTGAGCGCGGGTTAGCACCCCCTTGGCGACCGCGTGGTGGCTCGAAATCACCAGGTCGTAGTCGGCCAGGTCAAACTGCTCAATTGCTAAGGGCATCAGCGGCAAATACTGACGAAAGTGCCGCTTAGCAAAGGGTAGGTGTTGAATAAATGAAGTCTGAATGTGCGTGTGGGCGGGAATGTGAGGCGGAAAATCCGCCGCCAGAAACTTAACCAGGCTAAACACATCGGCTTGGGGAAACAGCGCCAGCATTTGTTCTACTACCTTTTCCGAGCCAGCCCGAGTTTCTAACCATTCGTGGACAATGGCAATCTGGGCAGGCAATGGTTTAGCGTTAGGGTTCAAATGATTGACAGCAGGGTAGACGCCAGGGATAAAAGGCGCGGATTAAGGCTCGGTCTGGAGATCGCCAGCGGCCACTTTTTTACACAATTGACGCACGAGTTCCAGTTCTTCGTAGGTAATTTGGCCATCGGCCCGCATTGCGGTAGTAATCTGAAGCCGCTCGGCCTCCGTTAGCACACCGTCGGCCATGGCCTTTGCAATGATTTTGCGCAGGTTGGCTAGCTCTTGCTGCTCCTCAGCGGTTAGCTCCCGTTCCATAGTCGCCATCCTTAACACCTCATCAACGCCCTGATTTTACCAGTGGGTTGCGCTGATCAGGCATCTTGCGCTTGCAAGTCAGGCTATACCTGGGCGGTTAGCTACTTACAAATTCCGGTAGAAGCTGTTACGTCGCTATAGTTGATGGCAACTTCAGAACCAGCTCGCGGGTTGCCGCTAGATAGATCCGTCAGTTGGACGGGATAGCTGCCGCCCGTGGGGGGGGCTGGCCGAACCGGTGTAGACGGGCTGCCCCTGGGTATTGCTGCCCTGGCGACTGAGGGGGCTATCGAAGGTGCTCTGGGTTTCTAAATTGGTGAACCGCACCAGATGGAACCCGTTGGCATCGTAGTAGGCGGTAAACACAACGGATTCCATCAAGCCCTCACACTCGTTACTCTGGGCGACGCGATCTCCCAAGGGCTTGGCCCGTCCCTCAATATTGATGAAGTCGCCTCGAATCCAGCCTTCTGCGCCAGACTGCTCAAACTTGACGTAGTACCAGGTGCCATCGCTGGCCTTGGTAGAACGCAACAGTTGAACCGGATCGCCCACTAAGCCGTAGCCCTTGGCTTCAGCGGCAGTGCTGGGGCCAGCCCGCAGGTTAATTCTTGACTCAGGCTGATCGGCAATTAACTGGGGCCGCCTGGGGAGGATTGAGGGCGGTTCCCGGCCCGCCGCCTGGTCCTGGAGCCGGAGCTGGGCGGGTTGGAGGGGGTGGGGCTGGGGTTTGAGCGCCGCTATCTGGCGATGGCGAGGTACCATTCTCCCCAGAGATTATGGTGTCCGCTGGCGGTTCAGGGGCAAGATCGGCCTGCTCGTTCCGGCGACAGCCTACCATGGCCCCACTCAACCCGCAGCAGAGGCCAATCATCAGTAGCCAGGTGAGCCGATTCATAGCGATTATCCAGGAAAGATTTGACCAGATTTAGCATAGCGTTTTGGGTTTCTGGTATTGGGTAGTGAGTAGTCAGTTTCTAAACCTGACCGCTACGCCCTACAACCAGTCCCCTAAATGGCCGTTCATCCCTCAAAGGCCGTTACGGTCTCCTCGGCAATGACGTAGGCCACGTCGCCGGGGGTGAGGTCAATGTCGTAGCCGCCGGTAAACTCGCCAAAGGAGGGCAGGGTGAGGCGGTTTTGGCGGGCTTGCCAGTGGAAGCAGGGCAAACGCAGGCGATCGCAGCCCATGGCCAACCGCAGACAGGGATGGGTGTGGCCACAGAGGTTGGGGAGATCGCTCAAGGGGAGCGGTTCGTGGCTAAAGAGCAGCCCCTCGGCCTCCACCGCCTCGACAAAGCACTCAATGGAAAGCTGACTCAGGATGGCCTGGAGCCGTCGATCGTGATTACCCAGAATCAGATAGGCGGTCACCTGAGTTTGGGCCAGGAACTTGAGCCAGCTATCCATCACCGCCTCTGTCAGGCCCTCAGCACTGTGGAAGAGGTCACCGAGAATCCACAGGCTGTTGGGCTGGTGCTGGGTGCAAAGGGCCGCCAGACGCTGGAGCGTGCCGTCATTAACCTGGCTGGGAATAGGCAACCCATAGTGTTGAAAGGTTTCAGACTTACCCAGGTGGATATCTGAAACCAGCAGCGCCCTTAGGGATTCAATCCACACCGCTTTTTGGGGCAGGAGCCGCAGGCGATGGGAAGCAAGCAGGAGGTCTTCGGCCATTGAGGGGACGGCTAAAATTCAATGCCGGGCTGGGCTTTGACGCCCTGTTCGCGAAAGGGGTGCTTAACCAGGGTCATTTCGGTGACCAGGTCGGCAGCTTCGATTAAGGCCGCCGGAGCACCGCGTCCGGTGAGAATAACGTGGGTCATGGGGGGTTTGTCGGCCAGGCCTGCCAGCACTTGGTCTACCGACAAAAAGCCGTGCTTGAGGGCAATGTTGACCTCATCCAGCAGCACCAGCCGGTAGTCGGGGTTGTGGAGGTAAGTCAGGGCGGTCTCCCAGGCGCGCTGGGCGGTTTGGGGTATCGCGCTGGCGATCCTGGGTATCCCAGGTAAACCCTTCGCCCAGGGCTCGAAAGGTGAGCTGGTCGGCCCAGCGTTCTAGCACGGCCCTCTCGGCAGGCTCCCAAGCGCCTTTAATGAACTGCACAATGGCGACCCTAAAGCCGTGACCGAGCGATCTCATCACCATGCCTAGGGCCGCTGTAGTTTTGCCCTTACCGTTGCCGGTATGAACAACAATCAGCCCTTTTTCCAGGGTGCGCTCGGCCAGGCGTTGCTGCTGCACGTCTTGCCGCCGCTGCATTTTGCGGCGGTACTGGTCGTCCGATAAACCGGCCTGCTCTACGGCGGCATTCAGGGCAAGGGCTGCATCATCAAGGCAGCCCTTGTCTAGGCCGTCAGTGTCGGCAGAGGCGGTTGGCCCAGGCTCAGAGTTAACCATAGCGCGCGACTAAGAGGCCAGGGCCACTTCGACAATTTCCTGGAGTTTACCGTTTTGGTACAGCTCAATCAAAATATCGGAACCGCCTAGGAATTCGCCATTCACGTAGACCTGGGGAATGGTTGGCCAGTTGGAATAGTCTTTAATACCCTGGCGAATGTCGGCATCGGCCAGCACGTCAAAGGTCTCGAAGGGGACACCTAGAATATTCAGAATCTGCACGACGTTGTTTGAAAAGCCGCACTGGGGCATGAGTTTATTGCCCTTCATAAACACCATGATGGCGTTAGTTTGCACCATTTGATCAATGCGTTCTTTAACTGAGGCATCCATTCAACCAGTCCCTCCAAAAAGCTAACGGTCTAACCTAATCCAGCATTACCAATCTACCGCAAGGGCTTGAGAGCCCGATGTTTTACCTCCTGTTTCCTTTAACCCTGACGTTGCTGCTGCAACGCATTGGGGTTAATAGAAATGCTCAGCTTAAGCACTCTGAGCGGCGGCCCAATCCGCTGGGGTGTACGTCTTTAAGGCTAGCGCATGGATGGCCTCTGAAGACATGGCCTCCTGCACCGCACCGTAGACCAGCTGATGCTGCTGCACCAAGCTACGGCCCTCAAAGGCCGACGAAACCACCAAGACTTGATAGTGGTCGCCACCGCCGGTCAGGTCTTGCACCTGCACTTCAGCATCTTGCAGGTTGGCCTTAATCATGGTCTCCACTTGGTCTGGGCTAATCATGCCAACGAATCTCCCTTGGACAACAGAGGTTAACGAACGGTAGGAACAGAGATTCCCAATGTCATCTTGCCATTGAAGGGAGCGCTCCTGGTAGGGAGGGGTATTGAATTAAGCCATGCCATACCCAAGGATCTGTCCTTCATCCGGCTGGGGGTTGATTGAGGGCCAGCGGCTACTGGGGCGTTGGGCTGGTGGAGGTAGCCCCCGTGGTTGGGCTGGTGGATTCAGCGCCGGCATCAGGGCTGTCTGGGGTGGCGGGGCGGCCAGCATAGGGTTCGCTGACAAAGCCCAGTTCAAAGAGCTGCTGATAAGCTCGCTGCCCTAAGTCGCGGGTGGGCTGCTGACTACGGAGAATTTCCATTAACAAGGGCACGGCCAGATCAGGCTGATTTTGAGCTCGATACACCAGCGCCAACTGATAGGAGGCCTGATCTCGCATTTGCGCCGTTTCGAGAGCTTTTTCGCGGTTGCTGCGATTAATTCGAGTATCGACCCCAATAAACAGTTGCGCTAGCTCTTGATAGTAGGTAGAAAGCTGATTGAGGGTGTCTCGTGCCGATTTAAGTTTGGTTTCCGCCGTGGCAAAATCTTGATTGGCGATCGCGGCCTCTGCTTCGGCCATTAACTGCTTAGCCCCCTCAACACTGAGGGAAGTAGAGGATAAATTACCGGGCTGCACCGGACTAATTTCAACCTCTCCACCGCTGGCCTGGGCCATTTCAACGGGGTTGGCCCTGACCTGAGTGGCTTGAACTAACACTCCACCTGCCGCACCTACCAGGGACAGCGTGACCAGGGCCGCTGTAGACAATCCGGTAAACGGCTGATTAATAAAACGCATTGCAACGACCATGGCGGCTCACAAAGGATTGAGGACTGAGATAAAAATACTGAGGTATCTTATCATCTCGATATGACGCACTACGCTGTTGTTGCTAAGTGCCTCAGCTATGACTCTGGTTTTTTTAAAAAGTTCCGCTACATGATTTCGTCAATATTTCCTATTGTTTCCCTAGATTGTTATGACCTTCTCACTGCCCGGTAATGCACCACCCGATCCTGAGTCTGCCGGTGCTGGCCCCCGTGAGGCGTTAATTGGCGACATCATCCAGCGCGGCGGTGAAGAACTGCGGGTTGAGAAGGTGCCGACTCGATTCACCACCCGCCTGCATCATCCGCAGGATTTGAGCCAGCTCCGTAGCGACCTCAACCCCCTTGGGGTAAGGGCTGTAGCGGGGGGGCAATTGGTGGAGTGGCAGGTGAGCGAGGCGATGCTGGAGGTAACGATCGAGCAGGCGCGGCGGCACCCGGCTGTTCGTTTTGCCAGCCACGTCTATCGCCTGGCGGAGAGCCCCCAAACCTGGGTGTACCTGACCGATGAAATCACCGTCCAGTTCGCCCCCGACACAGAACTGGCGAGGGTTGAAGCGACCCTCGCGACGGTGGGGCTGGCCATTGCCCAACCGCTGATTGGCATTCCCAACACCTTCATTACCCGCGTTACCCCAGCCGCCGCCGAAAATCCCATTAAACTGGCCAACCGGCTGATTCGCCAGCCTAACGTGATGGTGGCGGAACCCAACCTGGTGATTGAAATCAGCGGCCTCCATCGCCCCAACGATGATTTGTACCCGCAACAGTGGCACTTGTTCCACAACGGCGGGCGCAACCTGTCCGCTGGTTCTCATATTCAGTCTGAAGCCGCCTGGGGGCTGACCCGTGGGTCGCGCTCGGTGGTGATTGCCATTAGCGACGATGGCTTTGATCTGGACCATCCCGATTTACAGGGGGTCGGCAAAATCGTGTCTCCTATCGATTTGCAAGACAAAGATGCGGTGCCACTGCCTATACAAGCCCATGAGAATCACGGTACCGCCGTTGCCGGCCTGGCCATTGGCGAAGAAAATGGCACTGGCATTGTCGGTGTGGCGCCGGGCTGTGGGTTTATGCCCATTCGCACCACCGGGTTTATTGATGATGCCTCCATTGAGCAGCTGTTTGGGGAAGCGATGCGGCGTGGCGCAGCGGTGATTTCCTGTAGCTGGTCACCAGCCTCGAACTACTTTCCCCTCACGACCCGCATGACCAACGCCCTCACTCGTGCCGCCACCGAAGGACGCAATGGCAAGGGCTGCGTGATTGTGTTTTCGGCGGGGAATGCCAACCGCCCCCTCAGCGGCACCCTCAACGAGGCCCAATGGCCCCAAAATGCTCTCAGCGGCCCTACCAAGTGGCTGAGTGGGTTTGCTATTCATCCCGATGTGATTGCCGTATCGGCCTCCACCAGCCTGAATACGAAGGCGGCCTATAGCAACTGGGGCGAGCATATTGCGGTGGCGGCCCCCAGCAATAATGCCCCGCCCAGCATGGCTCTGCCCAGAGTCGGTACGGTGGCCACTGGGCCCGAGGTCAGGCAATACCTACCGGGGTTGGGGATGGTGACGAGCGATCGCACCCAGGGCGTAGGCTCGACGTCAATAATTTCACCAACAGCTTTGGCGGCACCTCCAGTTCCTGCCCGGTGGTGGCCGGGGTAGCGGGGCTGATCCTCTCCATGAATCCAGCCCTCACGGCACGGCAGGTGCGGGAAATCCTGCAAACTACTGCCGATAAAATTATTGACCCAAACCCCGACCCCCAGTTGGGACTGCGCTACGGCACCTACGATGCTAAAAGCCACTCCCAGTGGTTCGGCTATGGCAAGGTCAATGCCTTTGCGGCGGTTAAGGAAGCTCAGCGGCGGGCTACAGCCCAGCGGCGCTTAGGTCAGGTAGTACAGCAGGCCAACCAAACCCCGCTGACCATTCCCGACAACCAGCCCGCCGGGGTAGAAAGCGCCATCACCGTAGCGCAGAATGGGATGGTGGCCGATCTACAGATTCAAGTCAGCCTGGAGCACGAATTTTTAGGGGATATCAGTGTCACTCTCGTGGCCCCCAGTGGAGCCAGTCGCCTCCTGCAGGGACGCACCTTAGGCCAGCAAACCGACCTAAAGCAAACCTACAACCTAACCACGACACCCAGTTTAGTTGGGCTTTTGGGGCAGCCAGCCCGAGGGGTATGGAAATTACGGATCGTTGATCATGCTCCCTCAGCCACGGGGCGGTTACTGGAGTGGCAGCTTAGCCTGGGCTTGGGTTAACCATGGCGGCCTCAGTCTATCCCCTTCCCTGTCCAGTAGATGCGGCCATGCCCCGCGACCAACCGGATTTTTTCTAATTTCAGATTTACCGTGGTGTAGAGTGGGGGAAAATCCCTTGACACTACTATGGATCTGGACGAACAAATTGCTGAGTTGATTGAAAACACCCGCAGCGAAGTAGCCACCGCCGAGGCTGTTAGGGTAATTGGGCCAACCTTAAAAGCCATCGCCGAACAACTCAAGCACCGCCAGTACTATGTTCTCCAAACCCTAGAGCAGGGCTGGATGATGACAACCTTGAGCAATAGGGCACAGCCTAACACCCGTAAAAATGTCGTCTATGTCTATCCCACCCTGCAAGATGCCGCCAATAGCCAGGCTACGGTTAAAGACCCCCAAGTGATGGCTCTGCCCATGCCGGTTATTCACATCTTGTTTCAACTGCTGGCTATGAAGCCGATCGACAGCCTGGTGTTCTGTGAAACCCCTGGACAAAGTGGCCAGGGCATCGAAATTCGCCGCCAGGATATAGAAGCCCTGGTGCAGGCCCAGCTGGCCCAGGCCCAGCGCAGCAGCGCCCTGCCCTCAGATATGGCCTAGGCCGCTGCAATGCCAATTGAGGCTGGGTTGCTAATGTGCTATAGTGACACTCCATCGGGCGATTAGCACAGTGGTAGCGCGCTTCCTTCACACGGAAGAGGTCACTGGTTCGAAACCAGTATCGCCCATGCTTCAATAAACCACCGAAAGCTGTAGCTTACAGCCTTAAACGCCTATATCTCCACGGCTTTGAACAGGGCCACTATTCCGTCCCGGTCGTGGAGGGGATGAATTCTTCTAGCAGCCTGCCAGTGCTTAGCCCCCAGGGCTGCTAGGCTGACTCAGCCAGTGGGCAACGCGAAAGAGCTTAGCTTCTTGATAGGGGGCAGCAAGCAATTGAATGCCTACCGGTAGAGCCCCTGGTGCGTGGCAGGGCACTGACAGCACCGGCAAGCCAATAAACGAAAGTGGCTGCGTGTAGAACCCCAGATGAGGCCGCAGGGGAAAGATTTGACCATCAATTTCTAGCGTAGTTTGATCCAGCGGTGGGGCTACGCAGGGGGTGGTCGGTGCAACTAGTACATCTACGGTCTGAAAGATCTCGCGCACTTGGTTGCGGTACCACCGCCGTAGGCGCTGCGCCTGGATGTACCAGGCCGAGGGAATTAATGCCCCGGCCAGGAAACGCTCGCGGTAGCTTGATCAAACGCCATGGGCAACGACGCAACTTCTCCAAATGCAACTGACTACCCTCGCAGGCGGTGATGATGTAAGCGGCGCCGGGCGC
>JAAUUR010000149.1 GCA_012031045.1 Leptolyngbyaceae cyanobacterium SM2_5_2 | reverse complement strand
TGTCCAGTCTTTGCCCTCATCCCCCAACCCCTTCTCCCTAGGGGAGAAGGGGAGCCGGATTCAGAACTCCTCCCCCTCAGGGAGAGGGGCAGGGGTGAGGGCAGAGAGCTATCACAAAGGGATGGTTATTTTCATGGAGTACTCTAAGTGGGTACCTGCTGATGCTGAGGAGCCTTATATGCTAGCTTTAGCGATCCTTTGCAAGGAGGAAGTCTCCAGCACATAAATACCTCCTCTGTTGAAACCACGAAGCCCTCTTTTTCTGGTCTGCAGAAATGCTCACAAACATAGCCGAGGTTGATCTTTTTTTAACTTAAACTTTTCAGGTTGGCTGGTACTAAACAGGTACAACCTTGGCCAAACAACCGCGCTCAAACCATTGGTAGGTTCTAGTCTTTTGGTGCATGGAGCCCGTTAACCCTCAGCCTCATCATCTTTCCTATCCTGAGCTAGCGTATGCTTGGCAAAGCCCTCCTGCCCTAGACGCTGACCCAGTGATTCGGGCTAGTCAATACCTTCGAGTTGTGCGTCAACTGGCTCCGCAGTTCGATTGGATAGCTCCGGCTGCTGAAGACCAGCATTTGGCTGTTTTGACTTGGGTGGGCGGCCATATTCATCACCTCAATCGGCAGCTTGCGGTGATCTTGGCTGACCTGCTGGGTTGCTTTCAACCCCACGCGAGGCCAACAGTGCAGGTGTTTGCGGCCCCTATTGCGGCCAAAGTTGGGCTAGATGGGTTCTGTAATTTTCACACCCAGCCTATTACCCTGGTGATTGATCCGAGTCGGGTGGTGCGGGCCGACTGGTCTCATTTAGTTGTTCACGAGTTGGCCCACGCCGTAGCCCGCACGGGTGGCCATGATGACAGGTTTTATCAAGCGTTGTCTTACCTGTGCCTGGCCCAGGATTTGCCCCCGCCCCCGCCAAACAGTCTAGATAACGGTCTCCTCAGGTACTGGCCTCCCTGTCGCTTGTTTTCCCGGGCCGAGCGATTTTGGCGAGGAGAAGCGGCTTAGTTTGTTGATACCCCAGTCTGACCATTGAATGGGAAAATAGCCATGACCTCCTATTGATATCGCTATGAAACGCTTATTCGTCATCTTTAGCATGGCTGCCTTGCTCTGGTGGGTGGGGTGTAACCCAGCCATGGCAGCCATTCCTGAAGATGTCCAAAAACTGCTGGAAACCAACGAATGCCCGGTCTGTATCCTAAATGAGGCCAATCTGGAGGGAGCTAATCTGCACGGCGCCAATCTCAAAATTGCGGTTTTGCTGAAGGCTAACTTAGCTGGGGCTGACCTCGGTGAGGCCAACCTGATGCTCAGCGATTTAGAGCAAGCCAATTTAACCGGCGCTAGTCTAGCTCAAGCTCGAATGAACGGCGCTAATCTGCTGAATGCCAACTTAGCCAATGCCGATTTGTCGGGCGCTGAAATGACCCAGGCCAATCTGGAAAATGCTGACCTGTCGGGGGCTAATCTTGAAGGTGCGGTTATGCTCAGCGTTACCCTGGGAACAGCTAATTTGAGAGAAGCTAACTTGAGCGGGGCGAATCTGCGGGGGGTTAACCGCAGTCAGGTGCTATTCTGCAACACCATCATGCCCGATGGCGCCATTGAAAATCGCGACTGTGCCAAGTAGTTTCGTGTAGGCCATCGCCCGCCCATCTCTCAGCGTCTGGTGCAGAACCTCAAGCGCTCTAGTTGATTGGTTGAGGCTCTTGCCCGTAAGCTTGCCAGGCCAAATCTACCAGGCCATTCACAATAGCGGCAGCTACCACAGCGCTACCCTTACGGCCCTCGATGCGGACATGAGGAATTAACGTGTCTTGCAACTGTTCCTTCAGCCCAATGGTGTTAAGGAAACCAGCCGGAGTACCGATGACCAGAGCGGGGCGGACTTTTTGAGCTTCGATCAAATCTATCAGCGTGGCCAGCGCCACTTCCGAATCGCCAATCACAAAAATTCCCTCTGGGTAGCGCTGGGCCAGGGTTTCTATGCCCCAGGCTGTCTGGCTTTTGCCCTTTTGGGGCCGAGTCAGCGCATCCATGCCGCAGTAGACCGGGTTGGCAAAGGTCGCCTGGATAGCCGGGGTAATGCCAACCTGCACCATCGGCACATCCACAACGATTGTGGTACGGGCTGCCAGGGCAGCGGCACCGGATTGCAGCGCCTGATCTGAAAAATGGATGAGGGTAGCGTAGTCAAAATCGGCGGTTGCATAAATGACCCGGCGCACAATTTCGTACTCCGCCGGCGAAAACCTGTGGTCACCAATTTCGTTATCGATAATTCTCAGGCTCTCAGCATCGGTCACATGCCATTCCATAGCAGGCGGGAGAATAGGGTTATACGAGCTTTATTGGGCTCAGTTTAGCCAGGTCTGGGCCTCAGCGCAACTGGTCTAGCTGTCTTAGATTGGCACGGCTACCGTACTTACTGAGTTTAAAGACATCGCTTCGAGCAGACCCGGCACGCCCATACCCTCAGCCCTCCGCCAGATGTCAGGGCTTCTCAAGCCCTCAATTTAAGATCTAAAATGGTGTTCTATTGTTTAGCGTTTTTTGGGTGAGCGGCCCCAGTGCCCCATCGCTCCTGAACGGGGCAGGCAGCTCAATTCTTTGTTTTTTATGGCACACACTACGTTGTTTCAGCTTTTGCAGCGTGTAATTGCGAAAGCTCAGTGGGTTGATGGCGACTCAAATCCTTCCATTGCGGCTCTAGAGGCTCCGCACCTATCGCGGCGGCAACTCCTGCGCTGCTCAACCCTGGCCGTTGGTGCAGCAGTTACCTACTCTGGGATGGATTCTGTGGGTTGGGGAGGCTTATCGGCTTCCTCGGCTGCGCCCAGGATTGCTATTGTTGGCGCCGGCATAGCGGGTTTGAATGCGGCCTACCAGCTTCAAAAGGTGGGGTTGAGGGCTACGGTCTATGAGGCTAAGCCAAGGGTAGGCGGGCGTATTCAATCTCGCCAGGGATTAGTCTTGCCAGGGTTGATAAACGACCTGGGGGCCGCCTTCATCAATTCTGACCATTTCGATATCCTGACTCTGGTAGAAGAACTGAGCCTGGAGCTCTTCGATCGCCGTACCTTAACCCAGGCACTGTCTTTGCCAGAAGTAGCCTTTTATTTTCAGGGTCGTCGCCTGGAGGAGCCAGAACTGGTGGACGCGCTGGCTCCCCTAGCCCAGCAAATTGGCTGGGATGGGGCACAACTAGAGGCCAACTTTGACCGCTACGCCCCACCCCTGGATGCCCTTTCCGTGGCCGATTACCTAGATGTGCACCACGACAAAATCCAACAGCCCTATGTGCGATCGCTAATCGCCGCCTCTATTCGCACGGAATATGGGGTTGAGGCCGATCAATCCTCTGCGTTGCAACTGGTTTACAACCTGCCCCGCGTACACAACCGCCGGGTCGAAATGCTCCAGGCCGATGAACTCTTTATTGTTAAGGGTGGTACCGAACAGATTCCTCGCGCCCTGGCCCAGCGCCTGGGTGATCAGTGCGCCTGGGCTGGCGATTACGGACTTTGGCCGCCAAGGGGGCAGGGGTTTAGGCTGAGCTTTGACCAGGGCACAGTGGAGGCCGACTACGTGATCTTGGCTATGCCCTTTCCGGCTCTGCGGCGGGTGGATATCCAGGTTGATCTACCCAATACTCTGCGTCAGTTTATCCAGGCGGGCAACCCAGGCCGGAATGAGAAGCTTTTTGCCGGGTTTAGCCAGCGTTCCTGGTTGCAAGCAAACGGGTTTACCGGTGCCGCCTGGAGCGACCTGGGCTACAGCGGCCTTTGGGATGACACCCAGCGCCAGCCCGAACACCCCCAGGGGGTACTGACCTTCTTTTTGGGTGGCCAAGAAGTGGAACAGTCCCAAATGGCTATTCATGACCAGGGGCAACGGTTTATTGACCAGATAAGTGCCCACCTACCTGCGCTAAAATTCACCACTGACGGTCGCTTTGCCCGCACGGCCTGGGGCCAGGATCCGGACTTTGGTGGCGGCTACACCACTTTTAGTCCAGGGCAGTATACTCGATTTAGGTCTTTTCTGTACGTTGAATCGGCCCACCCTGGCGAACAGCAGCGGGTACAGGTCGGCAACCTGCTCTTTTCAGGAGAACAGTTTAGCGATGCCTACTACGGTTACATGAACGGGGCGGCCCAAACCGCGCGGTTGGCGGCTAACTGGGTGCAGCAGCAGGTGGCACCCTCAGGGGTAGCCGCCCTTCCTTAGCCCAGCCGCAATAGCACCAATGAGCACTTTGTAGAATGATGTGCTAGGAGCTCCCCTCCTGCCAGGTTTTTCTCTCCCCATGCCGGACATTGTCTAGGTCAACTCTATGTCAGTGATGACTACCTTAGCCCCCTGGGTGATGCGCGATCGCATCTTCACCTGGGGTACCCGCACCTATTTGATGGGGGTGCTCAACGTCACCCCCGATAGCTTTAGCGATGGCGGCCAGTTCGACACCGTAGATCGCGCTGTTGCCCAGGCCCGCCACCTGGTTCACCACGGTACCGATATTCTCGATATTGGCGGGCAGTCCACCCGGCCTGGGGCGGGTTCAATTTCCAAAGAAGACGAGCTTCAGCGGGTGATCCCCGTCATTGAAGCCATTCGTGCCGATGCCGATAGTGACCTCAGTAAAGCCATTATTTCTATAGATACGACCCGGGCGGCTGTGGCTCGCGCCGCCATTCGGGCCGGGGCCGACATCGTTAACGATATTTCTGGTGGCACCTACGATCGCGCTATGCTCTCGGCTGTAGCGGATTTGGGTGTCCCCATTATTTTGATGCACCTGCGCGGCACCCCTGCCACCATGCAGCAACTCACTGACTATCAGGATTTAATCGGTGAAATCCACGACTTTCTCCATCGCCAAATTGAGAATGCCATTGCGGTTGGGGTGGAGCTAGGGCGCATCGCCATCGACCCTGGCCTGGGTTTTGCTAAAACCTACGCCCAAAACCTGGACATTCTCAGAAATTTGCACCAGTTCCACGATCTGGCCTGCCCTCTGCTGGTTGGCCCTTCCCGCAAGAGCTTTATCGGCTGGATTTTAGACCAGCCCGACCCCCAACAGCGGGTTTGGGGCACCGCCGCCGCCTGCTGTGCGGCCATCGCCGGGGGGGCAGACCTGCTTCGAGTGCACGATGGGGCTGAAATGTACGACGTGTGCCGGGTCGCCGACGCGATTTGGCGACCCCAGAAGCAAGAGTAATCCAGCATTTCCCCATCACCCGGCTGGTTGGGATAGGTGAATATCTCAAACCCTAAACTTCTCCCCTGACAGCCCCTAAAGCTTCGCTCAGCGACGTAAAATACAAACGGCCACGGGCTTAGTGCCTGGTTAAGGCTGGTTTTAACCCTGTTTTGAGAGAACACGAAACATGAGCATGGGACGGTTTAGGCCCCTCTTGGGAATTGTGCTGGCGGTGATGGCAACCTGCCTGGTGGCCTGCGGTGGCTCGGCTGCCAAAATACCCACCACCTACACACCAGAGATCTTGCAGCAGGTGGAGTTGTACAGTCCGGCGGTGGCGGAGTTGCGCGACCGCTTCCCTGAACTGCAGGGCTACATTCAAAAACAAGACTGGGTGGATGTCCAGAGCTTTATCCACGGGCCAATGGGCGAACTGCGGGCGCGGGTGAACCGGCTGGCCGCCACCCTGCTGACTAAGGATAAACCCCAGGCCCAGGCACTGGCGAAGGAACTCTACGTCCACCTGGAGCGCCTGGACGAAGCGGCGGCCAATGGTCAGCAAGTGATTGCCGGGCAGGAATACCGCAACGCCCTGGATGACTTTGACAGCTTCCTTAACCTGGTGCCCACCTTTCAGTAAGGCAAGGCATTGACACGAGTAGTTATCGTAGGCTGTGGGGTAGTCGGGGCTGCTATTGCCTATGAGCTAAGCCTATGCCCTGAGTTTGAGGTCGTCGTTGTGGATCGGCAACCCCCGGCCAGTGGCTCTAGCGGGGCTGCTCTGGGCGTGGCCATGGGGGTAATCAGCCACAAGGTGCAGGGGCGTAACTGGCAACTGCGAGAGCAGAGCCTACTTCGTTACCCAGCCCTCATCGCTGAACTTGAGGCGATTACCGGCCAACAAATTCAGCACAATACCCAGGGCATTTTGAGCCTTTGCTTTGTGGCGGAGGAACTGCCCCGCTGGCGATCGCTCCAGGCCATTCGTCAGCAGCAGGGGCACACCTTAGATATTTGGCCACCAGAACAGGTAGCCCACCATTGCCCCCACCTCAACCTGACGAATACCGTAGCGGGCATCTATTCCCCTCAGGATTTGCAGGTTAACCCAACCCAGCTCACCCAAGCCCTGGTGGCAGCGGCCACATTGCGTGGGGTGAGATTTCACCTGGGCAAGCCCGTGGTGGCGTTTAAGATCGCTACAGACTCCGCCGCGCCCTATTGCCGCGCCGTGCTCACTTCTTCCCAAAGCTTCGAAGCGGATTGGGTTGTGCTGGCCGCTGGCTTGGGGACTACAGCGTTAACCGAAAACTTGGGCCAAGCTACCGTACTGGGGCCAGTGCTGGGGCAGGGGCTGAAGTTACATTTAGCCCAGAATTTAGGGAATCCCGATTTTCAGCCCGTGATTAACGGTAACGACATCCATCTGGTGCCCTTAGGCGCAGGCGACTACTGGGTGGGAGCCACGGTAGAGTTTCCCACCGTATCTACCCCTGCCGATGGGTTCGCCCTCCAGCCTGAAGCAGCGTTGTTAGAGGCCGTGTGGCAGGGGGCGCTCGCCTATTGCCCGGCCCTGGCCCAGGGCACCATTATAGACCGTTGGTTTGGCCTGCGGCCCCGTCCCCAGGCCCAGGCGGCCCCGGTGATTAAGCCCCTGGAGGGATACCGCAATATCTGGTTGGCCACCGGGCACTACCGCAATGGCGTATTGCTGGCTCCAGCCACAGCCCTAACCATCCGCGACCATCTGCTGAACGGATAACCGCCAGGTGGGGAATCCAAGATTTGGGGCTAACCGCCAGGCTTGGCCGCAACAGGTGCAGTAGCAGCTTCAAGACTTGTGCAACCTGGTAAGTTGGTTACCTGGTCGGAGCAGAAGGGTCAATACTCCCTGAGCCTGCCGATTTAGGATGGTTAAGCAGAAGGGGTGTAACCCTTGAGTGCCTTCTACTCTGACAGAGCCACTGCCGGGGTCAGCATCACCACTTCGCGGCTGTCCACAATGAAGCCGGAAATGCCGTAGCCGCCCAGCACTTGCAGGGTGGAGGCCGCTCCTTCAACATTGGGGCTGTAGGCAATCAACAGGTAGGGACGCTGACGATAGACGGCTAGGCCCACCGCCTGGCCCACCTGCCGCTGAATGGAGCGGGCCGTTTCTGGCTGAAATTGGTAATCTACCAACACTGCAAAGCCTGTCCCCAAGGGCTGAGGCGCGTAGGCCACCTGGGGCTGAGTTGAGGCCGCTGGTTGCCTGGGCGTTTCTGGGTTGGAGGAGGTGGGCATAGAGGCTGTGGGCGTTGAGCCGGTGGCCGGGGGAGTGCCCGTAGCTGGGGGAGTTGTAGTAGGCGTTGGCGGCTGGTTGGCTGCAGGGCGAGCCACAAAGGCTTGCAGCCCTTCTACCTCGGTCATGTATTGAGCCCAGGCGTTAGCGTTTTCCAGGTTGGTAAAGCCACCAGCCCGCACTACCGTATCACTGAGGTAGTCACAAACCATCACCGTGCTGTTAGAAGGCAGCAACTCCTGTACCCGGTTGCGCTCGGCCTCGGTGTTGCCGCGCACCAGCAGCAGGTATTCGTTGGCCTGGGGTGGCGGGCAGGGGGGAAACGCCGCCTGCAACCCAGGGGCTAGCCCAATTAAGGCGGGCACTGCACCGCCTAAAACCGCCACACCCAAACCCAGCCAGCCTAGGCGCTGAGAAGCCTGACCCACTGCTGCTAACCGGACACGGTGACCAAACCTATTCATCATTGATGCTCTTAACTGCCATAACCTGCCAGCGATTCTAGCCCAAACCAGCCAGAATGTAGGGGAAAAATTAAAGTTCAGGCGTTCAAGGTCTAGTCTTATGCCTTAAACCCTTAACCGCCAGGTTTGCCGCTCAGGCCGATATCGCTTCCACTGAAGCTAAGGGGTCAGGAATTGTAGCGGTGGGCGCTTCAAACTCGCCCGTGGCGATGTACTCAAGCCGCAGCTTGAGCCAGGTAATAAAGGTTTTGTTGGTAGAAACCACGGCAACCGCTGGCTGGGGGCACTGGGCCTTAACCGCTGCCAGCTCTGGGGCTTCTAAAAAGGCTGGCGACTTGACCAGCCAAAAGTCCAGGGCTTGCTCCTGTTCCTGGTAGTAGCGGCGGCGCTCTTTGAGCACTTCTTCAAAGGGCTCTTCTTCGAGCAGAAATTTTTCGCTGGCCAGGGCGTAGTAGTAGGTGGTCATGGTGGTTCTAGGAAGGTGAAAGAAATAGACTATATCAATTTTGGATTCAGGATTTTGGATTTCCCCGACCGGGTGGGGCACTGGGTAGAGGTGGGGGTCATCTTTGCCCGTGAATGAGCTGCTTCATTTCCCGCACAGCTCGCTCTAGCCCGACCAGCGCGGCACGGCTGATGATGCTGTGGCCAATGTTGAGTTCCTCCATGCCGGGAATGCAGGCGACGGGGTAGGTATTCCAGTAGGTGAGACCGTGGCCAGCGTTGACCCGCAGGCCCAGTTTAAGGGCGTGCTGGGTGGCCTGGGCGAGAATGGTGAGTTCCTGGGTGCGAGCCCCTTCGCTGTGGGCCTCGGCGTAGGGGCCGGTGTGCAGTTCGATGAACCTGGCCTGCACCTGGGCTGAGGCTTCAATTTGGGCGGCATCAGCATCAATAAACAGGCTGACGGGAATACCAGCGTCTTGCAACTGAGCGACGACTATTTTGAGCCGATTCACTTGCCCGGCCACATCTAGCCCCCCTTCCGTGGTAACTTCTTCCCGCCGTTCGGGTACCAGGGTGACGTAGTCCGGTTGAATTTCCAGGGCAATGGCGACCATTTCATCGGTGGCGGCCATTTCCATGTTCAGGTGGGTGCGCACGGTCTGGCGCAACAGCCGCACATCGCGGTCTTGGATGTGGCGGCGGTCTTCCCGCAGGTGCACAGTGATGCCATCGGCTCCGGCCAGTTCGGCCAGGACGGCGGCAGCTACGGGGTCAGGCTCGACGGTGCGGCGGGCCTGGCGGATAGTGGCAATGTGGTCGATGTTGACTCCCAGGGTAGGCAATCGGGTTGCTCCTGATGCTTCAAAAGGCTTGTGGTTAGGCGTTTGCTGGGAAACAGTTTCCCCGGTGGTGGGCAGTGCCCATCCTACAGCATTTTTGATCCTACCCTATTGGCAAAAGGGGGATCGACTTAAAGCGGCAAATCCTGATTGAAAAGGAGTCAGGAGGCAGGAGTTAGGAGGCAGGAGGCAGGGGTCATGGGGGTTTGGAACTTCTGGCTACTGGTTCCTGTATTCTGGGTTCGCAAAACGGTTCTGCCTGACGTTGATACCCGTTAGAAGAAGTCTACTGGGCGGGCGGGTGCCGCTGGGGAACTTACCACCGGCGAGGTGGTGCTGGTTGGTGCCTGAACTCGCTCCACTGGTGTAGTGATGGTGGCATCAGCGGTGTTGACCACTGCTCCCAGCACGACCAAATCTTCCGTATCGAGCAGGTCTTCGAGTAGGGTTTCTAGTCCTGCTTTTTCGGCGTAGCCAGGGCGCGCCACTAGCAGCAGGCCATCGGTTTGGCTGGCCAGCGCCAGGGACTGGGTGTTGCGGCTCAGGGGTGGCCCATCCAGCAGCACCAGGTCAAAGCGGGCGCGGGCGTCAATCAGGAATTGTTTCATCTCGCTAGATTCCAGCACGGCCGCTCCGTGCAGTTGGGGGCCAGGGCTGGGGGCCAGATAAAGATGCTCTACCTGGGGCACCAGCTGAATGGGATCCCCAAAATGTCCGGCGTAGTATCGGCGGGGTTCACGGGTGGCCTCTGGAGGCAGCGTTAGGCCCAACCACAGGGTCTGGGAGGGCTGTTGCACATCGGCTTCAATGATGAGCGTGCGCCGCCCGGCGCGGGCCGATGCAATGGCTAAGTTAAGGGCAGTGGTAGTTTTCCCTTCCTGGGCCCAGTTGCTGGTTACCAATACCAGCTTGGGTTCCCTTTCGCTGGATAGGGCCGGGCTACGGCGCAGCTTGGTGCGGAGGTCTTCGTAGGCGGGTAGATAGGGCGACTGGGCCAGCAATAGAGCGGGGTGTTGCTGATGGGCGGCATTCGGTAGGGTGGGGATGAGCCCTAAAACGGGTACGTCCTGCTCCTCAAACAAGGTCTCGATATCACGGGCGGTGCGGAGCGTGCCATCCAGCATGTCTAATAAAAAGATGACGGCTCCAGCGGCGATCGCCCCTAGCAAGCCCCCCAGCGCCATAATCAAGGCCGGGTTAGTGGCGGGCTGCTCCACCGGGTTGACTACCGGCGGCTGGGCCACAATCAAACTGCTAACGGTTTCGGCTTCGGCGGCTTCGGCATCAATGCGTCTGGCCTGAATCTGATCGTAGAGCGCCTGGTTAAGGGCCACCTGCTGGGCCAGGCGATCGCGCTCTAGCTGCTTGTTAGGTAGGCTGGCGTACTGCTGCCGCAGTTGCCCATCAGCCTGCACCAAAATTTGTTGTTGTTGCAGCAGGGCATCTCGCTCGTTAGTCAACACCACCAGTTGGTTAGCTAGAGCCGCCCCGAGCCGGGGTCTAGGGTACTGTTCTGGCGCACCTGGCTGACGCTGGGCAGAGCGGCCAGGTCGCCACCGCCAATTACCTCAGCGGCTCGCTCAGCCAGCAGGGTATTGTAGGCGGCCAGGTTCTTTTGCAGCTCTTGAATGGTGGGATGGGCCTCCCGCAGATTAGCCGACTGCAACTTGAGCTGGGTTTCGGTTTCCAAAATTTGCGCTCGCAGTTGGGCAATAATTGGGTCGGCACTCAGGGCCGAGGAGGTCAGCGCTTCCCCCTCGGGGTTAGGGTCCCAGCATT
>JAAUUR010000148.1 GCA_012031045.1 Leptolyngbyaceae cyanobacterium SM2_5_2 | reverse complement strand
AATGGGCAAAGGTGCGAGGGGTGGCGGCTTCAAACATTGGGATTAAATGCTCTGGCGATAGGTCAAAGTAGCTAGCACAGCCCGCCGGATAGCCCCGTCGGTAGTAGGACTGTTTCATGGCCGCATAGTCAGCGGTGCACCACCAGGGTTCAACCGCCGTAAAGGACGAGGCAATAATTGTGGCCTGCCCAGCGGGGGCGCGACCATCGCCAGGTCGGCTAACAGAGACAAACAGCGAGTTGTTCTCGCCAATGGGGCCATCGTAGTTGTAAAAAAATTGTAGATGGGGTGGGCAGTCGGGGGGAATGGCGGCCGCATCGACCCCTAAATAAAGCACAAAGGCGCCGCTGCTAGGGGACAGTGCTGCGACCCGTTGCTGGTAACCTTTGGGAGCTTGCTGATCCAATAGTGTTACCAGGTTCTGCACGGTGACGTTAGCCACCACATGATCGGCAGGTTCAAACCAGGTTTGCCCAGTTTTCTGATTGCCTACGGTAACCCCAGTCACCCGTCCCTGCTGGGTATGAATGCGCTGCACTGTATGGCGCATCTGTAGCAATCCACCATCGCGCCGCAGAGCTTTTTCCAGATGATCACTCAACACCTGCATGCTGCTCTCTAGATGAAACAATCCCTGGGGCGCTTGCGATACGCTTAAGGCGGTAGCCGCATAGAGCATAGCGGTTTCGTCGGCATCTACCTGGGAGTACAGCTTGAGTTGCAGGTCGAGGAAGGTCTTGAGGCGGCGATCGCCCGCTAGCCCCAGGCGTTTTAATACCTGCCCCACGGTGGCGAAGGTGTAGGGCAGCGTCCGCAGGGTATCGGGGCGTAGCGCCTGCAACAGTTGACTGGTATCCCACAGGTTGCGCGGCGGTAGCACGGGTTCGCGGGTCTGAAAGTGCCAGCTCGGTTGGAACAAGTTCTGCATCAATTGCCAAAATGGCTCACTGCCCGGAAATTGCCGCTGCCGCTCAGTTTGCCAGGCCGCTGGGTCACGCCAAACATAAATAGGTGCAGCTTCACCGGGCAAAAAGACGGCACAGGCCGGGTCGCAGGGGGTGGCCTCGGGCAGCGGCACATCTAACTCGGCAAAAATTTGGTGATGGATGCCACCGGGTTCTAACCCCGCCACCTGGGTAGCACCCACATCAAAAATAAAGCCCCGCCGCTTAAAGGTAGAGGCACATCCCCCCGGTACTAGAGCCTGGTCAAACCCATGCACCGGGTAACCGCGTCGCGCCAGCAGCGCCGCCGCCGTTAAACCGCCAATGCCAGCGCCCACTACCACCACGTTGTTACGACCGGATGAAGATGAGGGGTTGGCCATGACGCATTTACACTTCTTAACACTAATCTCAGTTTAGCCTAGGATGAAGGTGGCTTTGGATCACAGCCATCTGTTACCCCCTTGCGGCATCATAGCCCTGAGAACGATTTCCCCTGGATGCATGGCAAACGACGCTTCTTCCTCCAAGTTCAAGCCAAAATCAGAATCCTCTAGCCCACCGGCCTATGCCCTGGAAGACTCGGTCGCCAACCTGCTGACTGCCCTAAAAACTTGGCAGCAAGCGGTAAAAGCGCTAGTTAACAGTGGTAGAAAACGCTCAGCTAAGGAAGCGGCAATTGCGAAAGCCAGTCAAGCCGTCCTCAACCAATTACAAGACCCTGTTCTGCAAGCCGCCATCAACGGGCTACTGCAAGCCGCCCAAGGCGATTTGGAGGCCGCAATTACTCAGCTCAATCAGGATCTCCTGAAACATCGAGAACCTCTGCTTGCCCGTGAGCTAGAAACCATTCGTGCCCTCTCCATCAGCCAGAAGCAATTTTATCGGTTAGTAGAGGCTTACCTCAAAACTCGCTATCGTCCATCCGGGCTAGATGTAGATGCCCTGGCAGATTTAGCTACGGTCTCGGCCTATTTTCAGCAACTTCAACCAGAGCTGATCGATATCCTGCGGCGACTTAAGACGTTACCCCGCAAACCCAAAAAGGCCCGTAAGCGAGAAGTGGGAAGGGGCAGCCTATTTGCCGCCATGGGGTTGGCTTTGCTAGTGGCCAACACCCTACTGGATGATCACCAAACCCAGACCACATCCTATATCTTGGGCGGCAATGCCCTGCTCAAGGCCATCCACGACTTAATTGGTGATCAGATGCAGGAAAACCGCACCCAGCCTTGGGTTTAGAACGAGAGAGTGCACAAAACCGCCCATTGGTCGATAATTTTAACAATGTGTTACAATCTGACTATTAGATCACGGTGCCACTGCACCAGGAGATTACGATATGGACACTAACCAACCACTCTCCCTTGAACAGCAGTTTGAGCTCCGTCTGTTTGCTGACCAGGTTCGCAATCTATCCCTGGAAGAATCCCAAGAGCTTCTGATTCAGCTGAGGGAGAGCATGCTAGTTCAGGCCAATACCTTTCGGGAAATCATCAAAGATTCCTGGGGTATTGGTCAAGATTTGGCCACCGTTTTGGAATACTAAGGTCTAGCGTCTGCCCATTGAGGCAACGGCCTCTGCGTTTTTAGACGCTGCGTTCTCGGCTATTCATCACGCATTTCAATTCCTATGGCCGCTCACTCTATCCCTACTCAACTCGACGCTGCCACCCCAGCCAAGCTCGATCTGCTGGGGCTGGCCTTTTTCTTGTTTGGTGCTCCCCACATTTATGGAGCCTTACGGCAGCGCACCCATCAGCGTAGCCGGTCCGCTGTCCCCAAAGCGTTTAGCCTGGTGCTGCTGGCGATGGCCATTGCTGGCCTATTTGAGCTTTGGCTCTGGTAGCGCCGAACGGTTCAAGACCGGCTAGCTCCAGCCTCTACACGCAATTTTAGAATCCTTCTATTCTTCTGATTTAGGATCCTTCTAAAAACTGAGTGATGAGTTCCTTGGCGGGTTCTACCATTGCCCAGGTGCCATCGGCCTGCCGTCGCATGGTAGCGAACGCCACAGTCTCGCCTTTGCCGATGCTGTCGCCTTGATTGTGATCCCCCAATTCTGGATTTTTAAGGCCACACAGGCGAAATAAGTAGGCCGGTACATCGGGGCTAGACACAATCACGCAGAGGTTTTCATGCCCCTCCGCCGCTTCCACTCGCCCATCGAAGGGCATAAACACTTTATTCCCACCAAGATTGATGGCCACATCCCCCAGCCCGCTCTGTACCGGGTAGCCGGCCAGCTTATCTCCAGGTTGTAGAGACCACTTCTGGTAAAGATTAACATTGCGGGATGGCAGCGAAGTTCCTGACCCACTACACCCCAAGGCTCCACCTAAACACCCCAACGCTAATCCCCAGCCCCAGAGTCTGCCTATGCATGCCCCTGCCATACCGTTGTGCTCTCCCTGCCGTTTTTTAAGCTAAATGCATACGTACTAATAGCGTTACCCTTTAATGTAACGGGAATTGCGTAGATTTGACATCGGTACTATTTAACCGCTGGCCTCAGACCCGTGCCATTTATTACTCCGCTAGCTTTATTCGTGGGGATCAGGTTGATGGCTTCAGTTTAGTTACACTAGCCACTTAGGTTTTCAGCGCAACCTTGCCGTAGCATTGAAACAACCTGTCATCTAACTCCCAGCGTTTTATGCCTACGGTTGCCTTTCCTTTGGCCTATCTTCAACGGCTCACCAGCACTTCCCCCCCTTCAGC
This sequence comes from Leptolyngbyaceae cyanobacterium SM2_5_2, assembly GCA_012031045.1. GTDB lineage: Bacteria > Cyanobacteriota > Cyanobacteriia > Phormidesmidales > Phormidesmidaceae > Nodosilinea. Next base: position 7,405 of record JAAUUR010000148.1, on the reverse strand, counting down.
TGGAGCAACAGGCGTTTGAGTATGGTTTAGATGCCACGCTCAAGCCGTTAGAGCTGGAAGTAGAGGTCACAGCCGAACGACCCGATCTGCTTGCGGCCGAAGGTTTCACTCGCGCCATCAACATTTACAACGGCCATCCCCGCTGCTTACCCCCTAGTTTGGCGGATTCTGGCCTAACCGTCACAGTGCTACCTGCGGTGCAACCCTTGCGCCCCTACCTCGCCGCTCTGGTTGTGAAAAATGCCCATTTAGAGGACGGTGGGCTGGAAGTATTAATTCAGTTTCAAGAGAAAGTAACCCAAACCTTTGGTCGCCAGCGCAAGAAAATTGCCATTGGCGTGTACAACCTGGATCAAATTATGGGTGACATAGCCTACACCGCTGAACCCCAAGACACGTTGACTCTAATCCCCTTCAATAGCACGCAATTGATGACAGCGCGGCAAATTTTAACGGAGCACCCCGCTGGACAACTCTATGGCCATACCCTGCCGGTTAACGACCAGGTTCCTGTACTTCGAGATGCCATGGGAACGGTGCTATCGTTACCGCCCATTATCAATGCCGCTGGGGTAGGAGAAATTACGGCGAGTACGCAAAATCTGTTGATTGATGTCACCGGCATTTTAGAGCAAACGGTAATCGAAACCGCTAATATCCTGGCCCACAATTTCCTGGATACTGGCGCTGAAATACAAACCGTAACGGTTCAAACATCAGAGGGCACGTTAACCACTCCTAGTTTAAGGCGACGACCTGTAGAGTTTTCAGCCCGGTTTTTGAATGAAATTATGGGTACGGCTATTCCTAAAACTAATTTGGGGCAGGTGTTAGCGCGGATGGATTTAGAGGTGAGCGGTACGAATGTAGTTCACGTACCCACCTATAGAACTGATATTTTTAGCGAGGTCGATATTGCGGGAGACCTGCTGGTTGCCCTCGGTATCGACACATTTCAGGCTGAACCACTGGCGGTTAAATTTCACCTGGGGGCGGCCGATCCACTCCAGAAACTTGTGTTTCAGGTCAGTGATTTGGCTCAGCGCATGGGCCTCATGGAGGTCAAGAGCTATATTTTGACGGATCCAGATATCCTAGCTCTGTTTTCCCAGAATTATGTGCAAACCAGCAATGCTAAAAGTCGTAGCTTTAGCGCCACCCGCACTACACTTCAAGCCGGGTTACTGGATATTCTCAGTCGCAACATTAACGCCCCTAAACCCATTAATATTTATGAGACTGGGGAAGTGCTACAGCTTAGACTAGGGAACCAGGTGGAAGAGGGCTACCGTTGGGGGTTTGCCAGTCTAGATGCGCGCGCCTCGTTTTCTACAGCCAAGGCTTATATGCAAACAATGCTCAAAGCCCTTGGCCTGACCTGTGACCTGCTTGAAGGGCAATCTCCCTATTATATTCCTGGTCGGTCGGCCACAGTGCTAATTGCCGATGAACCAGCCGGGGAATTTGGCGAAATTCATCCTGAATTGCTAAACTATTTCTCCTTCCCAGAACCTGTTTGCTCTGGGGAGTTAACACTATCCAAACCTTAGACCCGACAATGCACCCGTTACTGATTTTTAACAACGAAAATCTACTACTTCAAGCCCTCACCCATCGCTCCTACGTCAATGAGAATCCTGATACCACGGGCCACAATGAGCGCTTAGAGTTTCTGGGTGATGCTATTCTTACCTTTGCTAGCGGGCAATACCTGTACTATCTATATCCAGCCATGCAGGAAGACGAAATGACCCGTCGCCGCTCAGCCCTAGTGGACGAGAGCCAACTGGCCAAATTTGCCCTTGAGCTGGGTTTGGATCAGCGACTGCGCTTGGGGCAAGGGGCGATTAAAGACGGCGGCTATGAAAACCCAAATCTACTCAGTAGCACCTTTGAGGCTGTGGTTGGGGCTTATTATTTAGACCGCGATCGCACGCTGGATCAACTGCTTCCCCTATTGGAAGATCTGTTTGATTCTGTGCCTGAGGATATCTTTTTCGCTCGTTCAACCATTGATCCTAAAAATCAGCTTCAGGAAATTTTTCAAGCCAGGGGAATCATAACGCCACCCAAATACGTAACTAAAAAGTAGGCGGGCCTGATCATGACCCAGAATATCGCTCCAGAGTTTACGTAGAAGATACTCTCTACGGGGAAGGTTATGGTGGGAGCAAAAAAAAGGCCGAGAAGGAGGCCGCGATTGAAGCGCTAGATAAATTACAGGACTGAGGTTGCCTCGGTAATCAGCCACGTACCAATAACTTGGCCTATGCTAATAGGTTGCTAGATTATATACTTCGACAGCCAGCGGGCTGTGATTATCTCCTCTTCCTAATATAGTCAGTTATGGAAATTTCTTTCCAATCCTTCACCGTACATAAACGGGTGCCGCTCACGATTAGTCGGGGCACTAGCGCTGAGTCTACTAATCTCTGGCTTAAAATCAGCGCTGAAGGACTGGAGGGCTGGGGGGAAGCGGCCCCCTTTTCCATTGGTAGCCGTCAGCAAACTCTGGCCAACCTAACGGCGGATATCGTTCGGTTGCAGACCTGTTTAGCGCCGTTCCATCCCTTTCAGCGTCAGGCTATTGAAGCTTGTGTCAGAGAGCTATCGCTTCAGTCTGCCACTCGTGCCGCCTTGGATGTAGCTCTGTGGGATTGGTCGGGCCAGCAAACGCAGCAACCCATCTGGCGGTTGTTGGGGTTAGACTTGGCTCAAATTCAGCCTACCTCGGTCACCATTGGCATTTCCTCTCCGGCGGCAGCCCAGCAGCGATTGCAGGATTGGCTACAGCAAACCAATGCCCGTGCTGTTAAGGTCAAACTGGGCAGTCCTGCAGGGATTGGGGCTGATCGGGCGATGTTCCAGGCCATTTACGACCAAACGCCGACAGCCGTGAGTCTTAGCGTAGATGCCAATGGCGGCTGGAGCCTAGCGGACGCTGTGGAAATGGCTGATTGGCTGAGCGATCGTCGCGTCACCCACCTCGAACAGCCCCTGCCCGTGGCTGAGGAGGCGTCCCTGGCAAGCCTCCGGGTTCAATCGCCCCTTCCTATTTTTGTAGACGAAAGCTGCTTTGATAGCCGGGATATCCCTCGCCTGGCGCCCCTAGTCGATGGGATTAATATTAAGCTGATGAAAGCTGGTGGGCTAACCGAAGCTCTGCGTATGATTCACACGGCTCGCGCCTGGGGCCTTCAGGTGATGTTTGGCTGCTATTCTGACAGCAGCTTGGCCAATGGGGCTATGGCCCAGTTGTCGCCCCTGGCGGATTACCTGGATTTAGACAGCCACCTCAACCTGTTTGACGATCCCTTCACCGGGCTATCCCTTGTTGACGGTTGCCTCTTCCCTAACGCTCACCCTGGACTTGGACTCACCTATGTACCTAACGCCTAACAGCCGGATTGCTCTGTTAATGCACGAAGGCACGCAGAGCACAATGGGCAAAACGGGTCTGGCGATGCTGCGCTACAGCCAGTCACCCATTGTCGCGGTGGTTGATTATCAGGCGGCGGGGCGATCGCTAGGGGAACTGACTGGCATTGATAAGTCCATTCCCATTGTTGCTTCAGTTTCAGCCGCGCTGGCCTACAAGCCTGATGTCCTCGCTATTGGTATCGCGCCCTCTGGTGGTAAGCTGCCCGAAGCCTGGTTTAAGGAAATTGAGCAAGCCATCCAAGCGGGGCTGAACCTTGTGAATGGCCTGCATACGCCGATGGCTCAGCACCCAACCTTAACCCCCTGGATTCAGCCAAACCAATGGATTTGGGATGTACGGCAGGAGCCAGCCGGGTTAACTGTGGGCACGGGCAAAGCCAGCCAGCTTCCCTGCAAGCGCATTTTAGCCGTGGGTACCGATATGTCCGTTGGCAAAATGTCTACTATTCTGGAACTTCACCAAACTTGCCGGAACCAAGGGCTGCGCTCTAAGGTCATTGCCACGGGCCAGACTAATCTTATGCTGGGAGATGACGGCATCCCCCTGGATGCAGTGCGAGTGGATTATGCCTCTGGGGCGGTAGAAGCCATGATGATGCGCTACGGCTATGACTACGACTTCCTGTTTGTAGAAGGGCAGGGCTCGCTGCTGAATCCGGCTTCTACGGCTACGCTGCCACTGCTGCGAGGTAGCCAGCCTACCCACCTGATTTTGGCCCATCGGGCTGGGCAAACCCACATCCAAAATTGCCCCCAGGTCAAGATTCCACCTCTGCCTCAGGTCATAGCGCTGTACGAGCAGGTCGCGGCTGCGGGAGGAGCCTTTGCAGGAGTCCGCGTTGTAGCCGTGGCCTTAAACACAGGGCACTTCAACCAGACGGATGCAGACCAAGCCATCCTCGCCGTTGAAACAGATACCGGGCTGCCCTGCACCGATCCAGTTCGTTACGATGCCAGAAAATTACTAATCCCTATTCTGGAATCGTAGGGCTGCTTTAAATGACGGAGACTTGGGATGCCCTGATTAAGGATAAATTCTTATAACAATATCCTGGCGACTCTAAATCAAGCCAAAATCGCCAAGCCAAAATCTAAAATCCCAAATTGGTTCCCAACTATTTTTTCCTGAGACGATAGGTAATTCGCCCCTTGGTCAAGTCGTAGGGGGTTAACTCTACTTTGACCCGGTCACCGGGCAAAATTTTAATGTAGTTGCGACGAATTTTGCCGGAAATATGGGCCAAGACATTAAAGCCATTGTCCAAATCAACCCGAAACATGGCATTAGGTAAGGACTCGGTAACCGTGCCCTCCATTTCAATCAAATCCTGTTTAGACAAACTGAACTCCCTTTAATGTGAACACTAAACTCAGTAACGACATAGAAATTATCTACAGATATACTGCCTACCGGAGGTTGGGTAAACGTACACAACCCTTGTCTACGGTAGCAAATCTCGGCCACAAAATTAGACCGAGCTAGAGAGACGGTGAAATTTGGGTCTCAACTTCAGGTAATAACCCTGCCCAAGGCTAGCCAGAAATAACCTGCTGCAGGGAAGCTCGAACAGTTTCCAGAGTTTGGCTACCATCTACAGAAACTAGCTGCTGGCGGCTTCGATAGAACTCGATTAAGGGTTCAGTTTGGGCGCGATACACCTCAAGCCGGTTACGAATCACAGACTCTTCATCATCCTGGCGACCGCGATTAAGCAACCGAGCCACAATCACTTCATCTGCAACATCCAGATTAATGACAAAATCTACAGGTTGACTAATTTGCTCCAGAAGTTTGCTTAGAAATTCAGCCTGGGGAACATTTCTAGGGAAACCATCCAAAATCCATCCAGCCTGGGCATCGGGCTGGTGCAACCGCTCCCGGATTAAGTCCAGAATCAGCTCATCGGGAACCAGTTCGCCAGCACTCATGTAGTTCTCAGCCTTCTTGCCCAGCTCACTCCCCTCGGCTACGGCGGCCCGTAAAATATCCCCAGTGGAAATATGGGGAACACCACAGTCTTCAGACAGCATCTTAGCCTGGGTGCCCTTACCAGCACCCGGCGGGCCTAGAAAAATTAGTCGCGTCACTATTGCTTCACCATTCCTTCGTAGCGCTGAGAAATCACGTAGGTCTGTATCTGCTTAGCCGTTTCAATGGCAACGCCAACTAAAATCAGCAGAGAAGTAGCCCCAAAACCGCGAAAGGTTTGCACCCGTGTCAAACTCTCAACGGCACTGGGAACCACCGCCACCAAGCCCAGAAATATGGCTCCTAAAAATGTCAGCCGGTTCAAAATGCGACCGATGTATTCGGTGGTTGCCTTCCCAGGACGAATGCCAGGGATACTGGCCCCCATCTTCTTCAAGTTGCGGGACAGATCATCAGGATTAATAACCAGGGAAGAATAAAAATAGCTGAAAAACAAAATCAGCAGCAAGTAAACCGCTACGTACAGAAGGGAGGTCGGATTGAAGTAATTGGCTACAAACTGATTAAAAACCGGGTTCGTAACATACTGGGTTAAAGAAATCGGTAATACCAGCACCGCCGACGCAAAAATAATTGGCATCACACCGCCCTGATTCAGGCGTAGGGGAAGGTAGTTACTCTGTTCCAAGTAAAGCTTGCGACCCACCTGGCGCTTGGCTGAGATGATAGGAATGCGGCGAGTGCCTTCCTGGACGAAAACAATTCCCACAATCATAGCCAGGAAGGTAATCATCAGAATGATGATGCCACCGACAATGCCGCGATCGCCACTTTGGGCCAAGTCAATGGTCTGCCCTAGGGAACGCGGCAAGGTAGACACAATGTTGAGGAAAATCAGCAGCGATGCACCGTTACCAATACCCCGCTCGGTAATCAATTCACCGACCCACATCACAAACATGGAACCAGCGGTCAAGGCGACCACGGTTTCAACTACAAAAGTCGGCCCAGGCTCCAGGGCAAACTGATAGAGCAAAAAGGAAGACAGCAATGCGCTCTGTAAAATAGCCCAGCCCAACGCTACATAGCGGGTAATCTGAGAAATTTTGCGCCGCCCGGCTTCTCCCTCATTTTTTTGCAAGTCTTCCAGGGAGGGAATAGCCGCCGTCAAAAGTTGCAGGATGATGGAGGCATTAATGAAAGGCAAAATGCCCAGAGCAAAAATACCCAGGGCCGATAAACCACCACCTACAAAAATATCGAGGAAGCCAACAAAACCGCCCAAACTACCCGATTGGATTGATTCTCCAAACGCTTGGCGATCAATGCCGGGTACTGGGATAAAAATTCCCAGCCGCACCAGCAATAACAGCCCTAAGGTAACTAGCAAACGACTCCGTAAGCCAGCAGCCTGAGCCATCTGCATGAAGGTTTCCTGCGCGCTTGGTGTTTTACCCCGACTGACGACCATGCAATAGCTCCTCGAACCTTAATTCCGTATGTAAAGGATGGTGCCATCCTAGCCCTAGTCTAAGGGATGGCTGCATCGTCCGGCTAGCTGATTACCTCGCAGGTGCCGCCAGCCCCTTCGATCTTGGCTTTGGCGGACTGGGTAAAGGCTGCCGCCTTGACGTTTAAGGCAACGGAAAGCTCGCCATCGCCCAGTATCTTAAGAGGGCCGTCACTGGCCGTTAAAATGCCAGCCTCAAGCAGAGACTCTAACGACACTTCAGTTCCTGTCGCTAAATTAGCCAGGGATTTAATATTGATAATGGTGTACTGCTTAGGGTTGACCAACGGAAAATGCTTGAGCTTGGGAATGCGGCGATAAAGCGGCATTTGCCCACCCTCAAAGCCGGGCCGAGTGCCTCGCCCAGAGCGAGATTTTTGACCCCGCATACCAAAGCCGCAACTGGCCCCCTGGCCTGCCGAAATCCCCCGGCCTACCCGGCGGCGGCGGCGCTTAGAGCCGGATTGAGGTTGTGCGTCATTAAGTCTCATGGCCTTGCAACGGTAAGTAAAGGTTAGATGTAA
>JAAUUR010000147.1 GCA_012031045.1 Leptolyngbyaceae cyanobacterium SM2_5_2 | reverse complement strand
CGACAGCGCATATGCCAGCGGAATCGACTTGGCTTCCGCCGTTCACCAGCAGATCATGTTCGATCGATGCCAGCTTTTCGGCAAGCGCACGGCTGGCGGCCTGCACCAGTTCGGTATCGCCGAGGATGTTGAGGATGGCGATGCGAATGTTCGGCGCGATGTTGAACAGGCGCAGGTCGCGCTTGACGCCCGCGACTTCGACAGGGTAGGTTTCGTAGGCGGTAGTCATGGGTGGCTATCCGTTCATCCAATGACAGGTTCAGGGGTGACGATGCGGCCATCGACCAGTGTCAATACGCGATCGGTGCGCTGTGCGAGGTCGGGGTCGTGGGTGGGAGCGGTGTAGAGGTGTTGGCTGAAGAGTTCTTCGGTAATCTCCTCTGGGCTGAGTTCGCCCCGCTGCACCTGGGTCGCCAAATTGCGGCAGGCTTGCACAATTTCCTGCCGCCCGCCGTAGTTGGTGGCCACGGTAAAGTCGATGCCCTGGTTGGCCTCCGTTTCCGTTACCGCCAGCTGAATTTCTTCCTGCAGGGAGGGGGCAGGGCAGCCAGGTTGCCCACAAAGCGAATCCGAACGTTTTCGGCCATCATTTCCATCAGTTCCTGGCGTAGCACCCGCTCAAACAGGGTCATTAAGAAATCCACCTCTTCGATGGGGCGGCCCCAATTTTCGGTGGAAAAGGCGTAGGCCGTTAGCGCCCCAATGCCCCAGTCGCGGCAGCAGCGCAGCAAGGTTTTGAGGGTATCCACCCCGCGCCGATGCCCCATAATGCGAGGCAGGCCGCGTCGCTTAGCCCAGCGACCGTTGCCATCCATAATTACGGCTACGTGGTGGGGCAGGCGTTCGGGTTTGAGGTCGGTGGGTAGAACGTAGTGCGCAACTGGCTTAGTGGTCATTTTTTCTCTCGCGGAGACGATGAGGGCAGGCGAAACAGCCGCAGCAGCAGGGCAATGGTTTGATGGCTGAGCCGCCGTCCCAGGGTTCTAAGCTGAGGAGCTACGGCTTCACGATCCGGCGTTTTAGAAAACTTAGATCGCAGGATGCTGCGTAGACGACTGCTGGTTAAGGGCCGATCTAGAATACCGCCCTCCGCCAGAGAAATAGAGCCCGTTTCCTCTGATACCACAACACAGACGCAATGCTCCACTCGTTCCGTAATTCCCATGGCAGCGCGGTGGCGGGTGCCAAGCTGGCGGGATGCCACCCGCTCGGAAATCGGTAAAATCACCCCGGCGGCCATAATTCTGCCCCCCCGAATCAGGGTGGCACCATCGTGCAGCAGGGTTGAGGTTTGAAAGATAGTTTGAATTAACTCCTTAGACACCTCCGCATGAAGCCGCACACCGGGCACCGAAAAGTCTCGCTCGTCAATGGGTTTGCCGATTTCCAAGATCAACAGAGCCCCGGTGCGGTTTTGGGAAAGCTCCTTAACGGCATCGACAATTTCGTCGATAACGCTGTCGGGCTGGGGCATGGATTCGCGGGGTGGGCTGAGCAGTTCCCACAGGCGGCCCTGGCCCAGCAGTTCCAGCAGCCGCCGAAACTCGCCTTGCAGCATAAAGGCCATGGCCACCGCCGAGCCAATTACCAGCTTATCTAGCACAAACCCCAGGAGGGTGAGGCCCAAAAATTTACTCAGGGCTGCCGCCAGCATCAGAAAGATTAGCCCCCGCACCATCCACAGGGTGCGCCGCTCGCCAATGATGACTAGCACCACATAGCTCAAAAGCAGCACAAGGATGATATCCAGGGCTTGCAGCACAAACCTAACCCGCTCCAGGTTTGTTAGCCATTGCTCCCAGGGGTAGTTCATGCCGTGTGCAGGAAATGGGGCCTTGCAGGCGTTGCGGTCTTCGGGTCAGCGGTTTAGCCTCAACCGGAACTGATATGAGCCTACCGCCTAGGTGGACTCTAAAGGCCGGCTTAAAGTTTCTGGCAGGCAGTCTTGCCGCAGCAGATCCTGAAGCGTTTCTCGACGAATGATCAGGTGAGCCTCCCCGTCTTTGACCAGTACCGCCGCAGGCCGTGGCACTCGATTGTAGTTCGAGGCCATGCTGTAATTGTAGGCACCCGTGGCCGCAATGGTGATCACATCGTCGGTGCGTAGGGCCGGTAGTGGTGCATCTTTAATGAGAATATCGCCCGATTCGCAGTGCTTACCGGCCAGGGTAATGGTTTCAGCCAGGGGAGCCGACATGCGGTTAGCCACTAGCGCTCGATACACCGACTGATAGGTAATTGGACGAGGATTGTCGGACATGCCGCCATCGACAGCGGCATAGGTGCGGATGCCGGGCACCTCTTTCTGGCTACCAACCCGGTACGCGGTTACACAGGCGGGGCCAATTAGCGATCGCCCCGGTTCGCATAGCAACCGAGGTAGGGGGATGTGCTGGGCTTCACAGGCGGCTACCACGCTGTCGCAAACGGTTTTGACCCAGGTTTCAATGCTGGGTGGGTCATCGGATTCGGTGTAACGAATGCCTAGCCCGCCGCCAACGTCTAACTCGGTCAACGTGAAGCCGTAGCGCTGAGCAGTGATTAACCACTGAGCCATCACCCCGCCCAGATCGGTATGGGGATTCAGCTCAAAAATCTGCGACCCAATGTGGGCATGCACCCCTAAACACTGCAACTGAGGTTGAGTAGCCAGAAATTCAAACACCGAATCAATTTGCTCTGGGTCAAAGCCGAACTTGCTATCCAGGTGGCCAGTGCGGATGTATTCATGGGTGTGGCACTCAATGCCGGGGTAATACGCAGTAGAACTGGCACCCTTTTACCCTGCTGGGTGGCCAGTTCGCCCAGGGTTTTGAGCTCTAGCCAATTGTCCACCACAATGCGGCAGCCAATGTCGAGGGCGAGGGCAAGCTCATCGGTGGATTTGTTGTTACCGTGGAAATAAAGTGTGTCTGGGTTGGCTCCCGCTTCCGTAGCGGTCAACAATTCCCCGGCAGAGACGACGTCAATGCCCAGCCCTTCCGCCGCCACAATGGCGCACACCGCCAGGCAGCTCCAGGCCTTAGAAGCATAGAGCACCAGCGCCTCGCCGGGGTAGTAGCGCTCAAACCCCTGGCGATATTGGCGGCAGGCGGCCCGCAGGGTGTGGTCGTCTAAAATATAGAGAGGCGAACCAAACTGTTCTACCAGGGCCACCACGTCGCAGCCGCCCACCGAGAGGTGGTCATCAGCCGTTAGCGCGGCGGTAAGCGGCAGCAGATTTTGGTTGGGCGAGGGCGATGCGCCCTGGGCCTGGGGCAGATAGCGGCGGCTGCCAAGGGTTTCTGCATTAGTCAGTGAAGAAGTTGATACCATATAGCGTTCCGTTGCTAGCTAAAGGATAGTTCCAGGCACTGCGGTTAACCCCCGCTACTAGGGCTCAGCCCAGCCGCCCACTCGCCTAATAGACCAGTGTACAATTAGGGGCTGTATTGGGTCTTAGGGATGTGGGTCAACTTTACTGTGTAGCGCCGACCCTGGCCGACGTTCCGGCGTTAGTTGAGCTGGATCGGCGATCGCTGGGCGGGCTGTGGTCAGCAGCGGGGTATTGTCGAGAAATCGATAGTCCCAACAGTTGCCTGCGAGTACTCAACCATCGTAGCCAGGCGGATCGGCTGGAGCCATCGACAGCGACTATCGAAGCCATAGATAGGCTAGGACTGGGCTGCTACTGGGCGATTTTAGATGAAGCCCACATTACTGTATTGGGAATCGATCCCCGCTACCAGCGGCGGGGGCTGGGCCGATGGTTGCTCATTCAGTTGCTTGAAGAGGCCTGTCAGCGGGGCTTAACGCGAGCAACTCTGGAGGTTCGCCCTTCTAATCCGGTGGCGCTCCATCTCTACCAGAGCTTTGGCTTTGAGGTGCTGGGCCATCGCAAACGCTACTATCCCGATGGGGAAGATGCGCTGATTCTCTGGCAAAATTCCCTAAAAACCACAACATTTCAGGAAAACTTATCCCACCGACGCACGGCGGCGGCGGCTCAGTTAGCCCAGCAAGGATGGCAGATTGTAGGCCAAAAAGATGTAGCAAACCGAACCTGAAACCGAACCTAAAAAGTTGAGAAAATTAACACTTTCTTCAGCTCAAGTGATTGACAATCCTTGATCCCATCAGGTTTTCTCAGTTTGGCGAGGGATAAAAGGAATCCGATAAATCAGGCTGTTTAGTTGGTCACAATCCACAAAATCGGCTGTGCTAGAATTTCCCTATCCGGCACGCACCAGGTGATTAATACCATCATGTTTGAACGCTTCACAGAAAAAGCTATCAAGGTTATCATGCTGGCTCAGGAGGAGGCTCGTCGGCTTGGCCATAATTTTGTTGGTACTGAGCAAATCCTTCTGGGGTTAATTGGGGAAGGCACGGGCGTAGCCGCCAAAGTCTTGAAGTCGATGGGCGTTAACCTTAAAGACGCGCGCATTGAGGTAGAAAAGATTATTGGCCGTGGCTCTGGCTTTGTGGCTGTTGAGATCCCGTTTACCCCGCGAGCCAAGCGTGTGCTTGAACTCTCCCTAGAGGAGGCTCGTCAGCTCGGCCACAATTACATTGGCACTGAGCACCTGCTTCTGGGCTTAATCCGCGAAGGCGAGGGGGTCGCGGCCCGCGTGCTCGAAAACCTGGGCGTTGACTTATCTAAGGTGCGCACCCAGGTGATTCGGATGCTGGGTGAAACCGCCGAGGTTCGCAGGGGGTGGCCAAGGCCGTACCAAGACACCCACTCTGGATGAATTTGGCTCTAACCTCACCCAAATGGCCTCCGAGGGTAAGTTGGATCCGGTGGTGGGTCGGCAAAAGGAAATTGAGCGGGTCATCCAAATTCTCGGTCGCCGCACCAAAAATAACCCGGTGCTGATTGGCGAACCCGGTGTGGGTAAAACGGCCATTGCCGAAGGTTTGGCCCAGCGCATCAGCAATGGCGATGTGCCCGATATCCTGGAAGAGCGCCGCGTGGTGACATTGGATATTGGTCTGCTGGTAGCCGGTACCAAGTACCGGGGTGAGTTTGAAGAGCGCCTCAAGAAAATCATGGATGAGATCCGCTCCGCCGGAAACGTCATCCTGGTGATCGACGAAGTCCACACCCTGATTGGGGCGGGGGCGGCAGAGGGCGCTATCGACGCGGCTAACATCCTCAAACCGGCCCTGGCGCGGGGTGAGCTTCAGTGCATCGGCGCGACTACGCTGGATGAGTACCGCAAGCACATCGAGCGGGATGCGGCTCTGGAGCGCCGCTTCCAGCCGGTCATGGTGGGTGAGCCCAGCGTGGATGAAACCATTGAAATTCTCCACGGTCTGCGCGATCGCTACGAGAAGCACCACAAGCTGAAAATCTCCGACGAAGCGCTAGAAGCCGCGGCCAAGCTGTCGGATCGGTACATTTCTGACCGCTACCTGCCTGACAAGGCCATCGACTTGGTCGATGAGGCCGGGTCTCGCGTGCGCCTGATTAACTCCCAACTTCCCCCCGAAGCGAAGGAGAAAGATCGGGAGTTGCGCCAGGTGCTGAAGGATAAAGACAACGCGGTGCGTTCCCAGGACTTTGACCGGGCTGGAGAATTGCGCGATCGTGAAATGGAACTCAAGGCCGAGATTCGCGCCATCGCCCAAAACAAGGCGACTGAGGATGCTGAGGGCGAAGATCAACCCGTGGTGGGTGAGGAAGATATCGCCCACATCGTAGCCTCCTGGACTGGGGTACCGGTGAACAAGCTCACCGAATCTGAGTCCGAGAAGCTGCTGCATATGGAAGACACCCTGCACCAGCGCCTAGTTGGGCAAGACGAAGCCGTACGAGCCATTTCTCGCGCCATTCGCCGCGCCCGCGTGGGGCTGAAGAACCCCAACCGACCCATTGCTAGCTTTGTCTTCTCTGGCCCCACCGGGGTCGGTAAAACGGAGTTGGCCAAGTCCCTGGCCTCTTACTTCTTCGGCTCTGAAGACGCCATGATTCGGCTGGATATGTCCGAATTTATGGAGCGCCACACGGTATCTAAACTGATTGGTTCGCCACCGGGCTATGTAGGCTACAACGAGGGCGGCCAGTTGACCGAGGCCGTGCGGCCGGCGGCCCTACACCGTGGTGCTGTTCGATGAAATCGAAAAAGCCCACCCCGATGTCTTCAATATGCTGCTGCAAATTCTGGAAGACGGTCGCCTGACCGACGCCAAGGGTCGCACGGTGGACTTTAAGAACACCCTGCTGATTATGACCTCCAACATCGGCTCGAAGGTGATTGAGAAAGGCGGCGGTGGCCTCGGCTTTGAGTTTGAGCAAGACCAGGCCGAGTCTCAGTACAACCGCATCCGCTCCCTGGTGAATGAGGAACTGAAGCAGTACTTCCGCCCAGAATTCCTCAACCGGTTAGACGAAATCATCGTCTTCCGCCAGCTCACCAAGGACGAGGTGAAGGAAATCGCCGACATCCTGCTGAAGGAAGTGTTCAAGCGGTTAACCGAGAAGAACATCAACCTGCAAGTCACCGAGCGCTTTAAGGAGCGCCTGGTGGAAGAGGGGTACAACCCCAGCTACGGGGCTCGTCCGCTGCGTCGCGCCATCATGCGCCTGCTAGAAGACACCCTGGCCGAGGAAATTCTTTCCGGCCGTCTGGGCGATGGCGACACTGCCACCGTCGATGTAGACGAAACCGGCAGGGTCACCATTCAGGCCGAGCGCCAGCGCGAGCTGATTTCTGCCGAAAGCTAAGCCCGTGTGAGTTAGGTTGCTTTGGCGACCTAACTCACTACCATCTGGTTATCTCCGTTAGTTTTGGGAAAGCTGAGGCTTTCCCTTTTTTGTGCAGGTTGACGGCTATGGCCACTGTCCTAGGTTGAGGCCAGAGCTGGTAGCCTGTCTGTCCTGACCTCTTTCACCCAGGCTTGAGCGGCCATCTGTACTGGATCCCACGGGCTGCTGAGGGGCGGGGTATAGCTTAGATCAAGATCGCTGATTTGCGCCACCGTCATGCCGTGGTGGATGGCAGCGGCAAAAATATCGACCCGCTTAGCCACTTCGCCCTGGTAGTGACCGATGATTTGTGCCCCCAGTAGTTGCCCGGTGTTGGCATCGCCGGTAACGCGAAACCGCAGGGGATGGGCACCGGGATAGTAGACCTTATGATGCCAGGTTTCAAATTCTACCGTGCGAGGCTGGAATCCGGCTTGCTCAGCCTCTGCTTCTCGCAGGCCGGTGCGGGCGATCGCCAACTCAAACACCTTCACCACCTGGGTACCCAGGGTGCCCTCAAACTCGCGATCTCCCCCCACGGCATTTTCCCCAGCAATGCGCCCCTGCTTATGGGCCGTGGTGCCCAGCGGCAAATAAACCGGCTTTGTCAAAAGCCGGATGCCAGGTTTCCACGCAATCCCCCGCTGCGTAGATGTGGGGCACAGTGGTTTCCATGCGGCGGTTCACCCGAATGGCACCGTAGTCGCCATGGTAACCCCTGCTGTTCGAGCTAGTTCTGTGGCTGGAATAGCTCCCACGGCCACTAAAACCAAATCCCCAGTAGCTGAAAAGTCAGGGGAACCCACCACCCGGAGCTGGTGATTGTGCGGCTCAATCCGCTCTACGGCAATCCCAGTAGCCACGGTAATGTCGTGGCCTTGAAGTTCCTCAGCGACGCGCTCCCCAAAGCTGGCATGCACCGTTTTCAGTACCGTGGGCGAATGCTCTACCAGGGTCACCGCTATGCCGCGCAACGTCAGGGCATCGGCCATTTCCAAGCCAATGTAACCACCGCCAATAATGACCGCCGACCTAGTATTCTGCTCCACCAGGTGCTGATTAACCCGAAAACTATCCCCATCCAACGCAGAAAATAGACGCCGGGTAAATCCAACCCCTCTATCCGAGGAGCGCGAGAGGTTGCCCCGGTGCCAATAATCAGCTTGTTGTAGGGCACCTGCACCGAGCGGCCGTCAGCCTGAGTCGCCGTCACTGAGCGTTGGTCAGGGTCAATGGCCGTGGCCCGGTGGTTAGCCAACAGATGAATGCCCTCCCGCAGAATGTCCTCCTGGGTGCGGTGGGCCAGGTTGCGCCAGTCGGGCACCTCGCCACTGAGGTAGAAGGGCAGGCCACAAATGCTGAAGTTTGGAAAGTCATCCGCCAGCATCACAGTTACCTCGGTGCTGGGGGAAAGCTCGCGAATGCGCAGAGCGGCGCTGATACCGGCATCGCTACCGCCGATCATTAAAACCTGGGGCATAGAGAAGTCTTTGGGTAAGGATTGAGCGAACTAAAGGTAATTGATTGAATCAGTTGATGATTAGCCCACCGTTAGGGTATTCGGGGACAGTTGACGTTGAGCGCTTAATCTTCAACTCTCGATGGTTGGGGACGGACTGAGTTGAGCTTCAGCAAAGCGATGGATGAACTCTCGCTGCGCCGCTACGCCGAGGGCCCCAGCGCGGACGTGTTGCACGGTGGCAATGGCCGCCGCCGCACTGTAGCCCAACCGCACCAGGCAAGCCGCCGCCACCGTACCAGAGCGCCCGGTGCCACCTCGGCAGTGAATCGCCACCGTTTCTCCTTCATGAGCAGCAGTCAGGATCCGGTCAACTAGGGCAGCAAATTCTTCAAGAGAGGTAGGCAATTCGTCGTCTATGATGGCCAAATTTTCTGTGGCTAGGCCCAAGCCCTGGGCCTCCTCTAACAGGGTGGGAATGCCTAAAGTCTCCCGTTCTGCCGCATCTAGCAAACAAACTAAACGGTCTACACCGTAGTGCTGCCGCAGCCGCGCCAGGTCAGCCTGCAAGTCTCGATTCCAGATGGCCTTGCCGTCTTCATCTCGTCGGCCAGGGGCAATGGTGAGGCCAATTTGACCTGGTTTAGCCAACTGTTCAGCGGTGAGGAAATCTACCGTAATTGGCAGGGTCTCAGAGGTATGGGTGGGTTTCATGGGGCCTTTCAATTTGGAAGGATACCGTCAGCTCTAATCGGAAATTGAAGGTAAATCGTGAGTTCCCTAGCCCTGAAGTTAGCCAGCTGTAATTAACTCAAGGGTCGGATGCACCTTGGATCAGCCAGGGTGGCTTTTTCTGGCTCTCGTGGAAACCAGAAGGCGGTGCGCTTGCAGACTTCCACCAGCATCAGCATGACTGGCACCTCAATCAGCACACCGACCACAGTAGCCAGGGCGGCCCCAGAGTTAAGGCCAAACAGGGTAACGGCAGTGGCGATCGCCACTTCAAAGTGGTTACTGGCCCCAATCAACGCGGCTGGGGCAGCATCCTCGTAGACCAGGCCCAGTTTCTGAGCCGCCACATAGGAGATTAGAAAAATAAAGTTGGTCTGCACAAATAGCGGCACGGCAATTAGCAGAATGTGCAGGGGGTTGCGCACAATCAAATCACCCTTAAAGGCAAACAGCAACACCAGGGTGGTCAGCAGCGCGATCACCGCGATCGGGCTGAGGTATTTGAGAAACACCTGGTCAAACCAGGCTCTGCCCTTGTGGCGCAAAATCCAGGTGCGTGACATGGTTCCTGCCAAAAGCGGTAAGCCCACGTAAATTAGCACCGACAGCATAATGGTTTGCCACGGTACGGCCAGGTTGTTGGCCGCCAGCAGCCACCGCCCCAGGGGCGCGTAGAGAAACAGCATGGTCAACGAGTTAATCGCCACCATCACCAGAGTCAGCCCCTGATTGCTGAAGGAAAGATAGCCCCACATCAGCACCATGGCCGTGCAGGGGGCAATGCCCAGCAGAATCGTCCCGGCGATGTAGGAGTCAGCCAGGGCAATTTCGCTGCCGCGAATCATTTCGGTGCCAGCCAGCAGCGGGCGAAACAGCCATCCCAGAAAAAACTGGGAAAACAGCACCATGGTGAAGGGCTTAATCAGCCAGTTCACCACCAGGGTTAGCAGCACCGGCTTAGGCGTTTGAACTGCCCGCTGTGCCTGGGAAAAGTCGATCTTCACCATGATCGGGTACATCATGAAGAAGAGGCAGATGGCAATGGGGATCGACACCTGGTACAGGCTCATGGCATCCAACGCTACGGCCAGCCCAGGGAACAGCCGCCCCAGGGCAATACCCGCCAGAATGCACAGGAAGACCCAAACTGTGAGGTAGCGCTCAAAAAAGCTGAGTTGCCCGCCTGCCACAGAAGCTTTTGAGTTCAAGCTGATATCAGGACTGTCAATGGGCATGGCAGGAATACAGGCTCCTTCGATAGCGTCTACTCGTAGATTGGGTGGAATGCCGTGGAACCCAACAATAGTCGGCCCCGTTGGATTCTGCTAGCGCCCCACCCAACCGACAAATTTAGGCTTAACAGGCCACAAGTACTTGACGGCATAAAGATACCCCTGGTGTTAAGGGCAGAAGCTTTGCTACGTCCAGGCTTCCTCTTCTGCCCTCTGCCCTCTGCCTTTCTGGACTAGTTAACCCGCTTGGTTTTGCGCAGCACTTCGCTCAGAGTCAGGCCGGGCTGGGGCACACCATCAAACGCCGTGCCCACTTCGCCCTGGTGGAAGTTGACCAACGCAATGTTGTAAGCCTCTTCCGTGAGGGGAATATAGCCAACTTCTTGCACCACCGCCGGGGCCATCTCCAGGTAATACTCGACAAAGTCGCGCACCACCGGGTTGCGCTGGGCCGAGGTGATATTAACGTAGATGAACAAAGGCCGAGACAGCGGCTGATAGGTGGCGTTAACCACATTGTCGGCATTGGGTTCCACCGGGCCACTGCCGCTATCAACGGGCAGGGCTTTGAGATCGGTGGGGTTATTTTCAAAGTAGGCCAGGCCAAAATAGCCCAACCCGCCTGGGGTTTGGGATACGCCGCGCACCAGCAACTCATCATCTTCGCTAGAGACAAAGTCGCTGCGGGTGTCGCCGCCAACCACCACGTCAGAAAAATAGTCGTAGGTACCTGAGTCAAGGCCAGGGCCAAACAGGGTAAGGGGTTGGTTGGGCCAGCCAGGACGTACCTGACTCCAATTATTAATGCGGCCCTGGGCGCTGGCTTCCCAGGCTTTTTTCAGCTCGTCGAGGGTAATGTCATTAGCCCAGTTGTTTTGGGCGTTAACGACTACAGTAAGGGCGTCAAAGGCAATGGGTAGCTCAATATAGCGCACCTGGTTGGC